>NZ_BAAHYK010000003.1:0-203578 GCF_054657595.1 Desulfocicer niacini | reverse complement strand
GCGAAACTACATGCAAACAACCTCCTTGTCAAACACTTTTTTTATTTATTTCTCATGAAAATCATAACCATTTAAAATAATTATAAAATTAATATTTGATCAAATATGTTTTTTCCTGTTTCCACTTGTTAAACTAAAAATCCTAACTGATGATGATGACAAAAATAATATTTCAGAGGATTATGAGGGTAGGCCTCCGCCCCATGTCCCCCCTTCCCAAAAAAACTCATCTCCCAAGCTGGTTTTATTTCGAACATTTGTCCTTTTGTCTTAAAAATGCTATGAAAAGCCAATCTTAAACAAAAGTTTAAAGCAGCAAAGGTAATATGCCAAATGAGAATTTATAGCTCACGAGAAGACACATTAAGAACATGTTCCCCAGTATAATGAATAAGAGATACGCATTTGCCCTGGATCTTATTAAATTTATTGCCGCATCTGCCTTTATCATCTGGCTGATGTATGCCAGCGGCAGTCATTCCAATTATAACTGGCAATGGTACCGGGTTCCCCAATATTTTGGGAAATTCAGCAATGGTTCATTTGTACAGGGTCCTCTTTTACGGGGGCTGATGGTTACCCTCCAGGTTTCCCTTGTCAGTTTTATTTTATCCAGCCTGATGGGTCTTTTCACAGCATTATGCCGTCTTTCAAAATTAATCTCTCTTCGTATTATTGCAAGAACTTACCTTGAATTAATTCGAAATACCCCGTTACTGGTCCAGCTGTTTTTCATCTATTTTGTCATTGCACCAGTGATGGATCTGAGTCGTTTTGCATCGGCGGTGCTGGCACTGTCTCTGTTTGAGGGAGCCTACGCTTCAGAAATCATCCGGGCAGGTATCATTGCCATCCCCAAGGGTCAGTGGGAGGCCTCGGCGGCTGTGGGTTTAAGCAGGTATCGTATTTACAGACATATTATTCTGCCCCAGGCCATGACCCAGATGATCCCCCCTCTGGCAGGTCTGACCATTTCCCTTGTCAAGGACTCTGCCCTTGTCAGCACCATTGCATTGTACGACCTGACCATGGAAGGCCAGATGATAATTGCGGAAACATATATGGTCTTTGAATTATGGTTTGCCATTGCCGGGGTTTATTTAGTGCTTACAATTGCACTGTCTCTTTTGACCCGGCAAATGGAAGAACATTTTGCCATTACCCCAATGTAAGGAACTCATGATTCCTGAGTTCTCATTTCTCATACCACATGTATCGATTTCAATTTTAACGAGACGCACTATGTGGTATCAAATTGGAAAATGCATGGCTGAAGAGTAAAGAATATAAACAAGCAAAAAAAAGGAGGTTTTTCATGTATTATTTTCGAAATCTTAAACAAACTTGCATCTTTTTCACCGTGCTCATGGCATTGATCCTGCTCTCTGTTCCCGGTTCTGCCACTGTCGCATCCAATCAGGACAGTGTCATTGAACAGATAATGCAACGGGGAGTACTCCGGGTGGGGATGTCCACCTTTGTGCCCTGGGCCATGAAGGACAAAACAGGAGAACTCATCGGATTTGAAATTGATGTGGCCCGCCGCCTTGCCCAGGACATGGGGGTAAAAATTGAATTTGTACCCACCAAATGGTCAGGCATCATCCCTGCCCTTCTCATGGGAAAATTTGACGTGGTCATCGGCGGAATGGGCATTCAACCCATGAGAAATCTCAAGGTCAACTTTTCCATCCCCTATGACTACACCGGCATGTCCATGGTGGCCAGCAAAAAACTGGCAGAGGGTTACAATTCCCTTGAAGCTTTCAACAAGCCCGAGGTCATTATTGCGGCAAGACTTGGCTCCACCGCTGTAACTGCCACAAAAAAATACCTGCCCAATGCCCAGATCCGCATGTTTGATGATGAATCCCAGGCCTACCAGGAAGTGATCAACGGCAGAGCCCATGCCGTTGTGGGTTCGGCTCCCACTCCGGCTTTTCAGGCCATCAAAAATCCAGACCGGCTTTTTCTGCCCCTGAAGGCAAACTTCACCCAGGAACCCATCGGGTTTGCCCTGAAAAAAGGAGATGTGGACACTTTGAATTTCTTTAATAACTGGATCATCTATGTGGAAGCAGAAGGATGGTTCAAAGAAAGAAAAGCCTACTGGTTTGAAACAAAAGACTGGGAAAGCCAGATCCAGTGATACAAGAACGCCTGAATTTCACCTGGATCGATATCGTGGTCCTGGCAATCTTTTTTTCCCTCATTGCCGGTTTTTTCATCCTGGCGGGCATGGACTTTCATTACCAATGGAACTGGAAGGCCATCCCCCAGTATTTTTTCAGGTGGGATGCCCCATTGAATCAATGGGTTCCCGGCATGCTGATGCAGGGGGTTTTTACCACCCTTCGTATCAGCATCTGGGCCACCTTTCTGGCCCTTATCCTTGGCACCATTGCAGGCCTTGCACGAACAGGCAACAGCGTTTTTTTTAAAATAATGGGAACGGGATATGTGGCACTCATCCGCAACATCCCCATCCTGGTATGGATCTTCATTGCCTATTATTTCATCGGAGACAGGGTGATTCCCCTGCTGGGCATAAATCAACTGGCAGAGCTAAAAGAAGGGCTGTTAAAAAGCACCATTGAAATGCTTACCGCACCGGTGTCCCGAATACCGGTTTTTCTTTCTGCCGTGGTTGCCCTTGCTGTCTATGAAGGGGCATATATAACAGAAATCATCCGGGCCGGCATACAATCAGTTGAAAAAGGGCAATGGGAAGCCTCCCGGGCATTGGGATTTTCACGGTTTCAGCTCATGCGCCACGTGATTCTTCCCCAGGCATTGAAAAAAATGCTGCCCCCCCTGGCAGGGCAAATCATCTCCACCATAAAGGATTCCGCCATTGTATCGGTGATATCCATCCAGGAACTCACCTTCCAAGGCATGGAACTCATGTCCGCGACATTTCTTACCTTTGAGGTGTGGACCATCATTCTGCTGATCTACTTTACCGGCTGTTTCTGCTGCTCCATGGCCGTGGCAAGGCTGGAATTCCACCTTAACAGACCCCATTGACCCGGCACAGATAATGAAGATTAAACCCGTCATGAGCCATTTCCTGCACATCAATAGCATCAAACCCAGCTTCTTTTAAAAAGGCCTCTGCTTTTTGACGTCCCCACATCATGCCAAGCCCGGCACCGTTATCATTTAAGCCCACGGGCATGCAGTGCATGAGACTGACTGTGTACAGAAAAGGCCCCATGGGATGATCCATATTACCGGCATGGCTGGACTCTGCTGCAATGTCCACCATGGAAAAAATTCCCCCCGGAGCAAGCATGGACCGGATGCTTTTCAAAGCCGAAAGAGGCTTTGACTGATCATGGATGGCGTCAAAGGCACAAATATAGTCAAACCGACCTGCAAAGCGAGGATCATCCAGCAGGCGGGCCGCATCTTCCAAATAATAGATCACATTGTCCAGGCCGATTTTGTCTGCATCTTTTTGGGCCGCTTCCAGGGCTTTTTCATGATTATCAATGCCTGCAAAACGCGATTGGGGAAAGGCCCGGGCCATGAGATTAAGAGCCACCCCTTCCCCACAGCCCAAATCACACACTTCAATACCTGTTTGCAATCTTTGTATCAGGATGCCATCATCCACTTGGGGCAGAAACTGCTCCACCAACACCTGACGATGCTTGGCATTGGACAGTTCCGCCATAAAAGATTGAAACCGGGGATAGTTTGAAAAATGAACCCCCTGACCAGAATCAAACCCCGCCGCCACCGCCTCCATGGCACACTGGGTCAATAACGGAATCTCCTGGGTATAAACCCCCAGATTGTTATTACCGGCATTTTTCGTTAAAAAGGCGGCATGTTCCGGGGGCAAATAATACAATGTTACCCCAGAATAATTTGTGGATATTTCAACCACACCCCCGGTGACCATCACCCCCAGCCACTCCTGGATATAACGCTGGTCTTGTTTACTTTTCAGTGCAATTTCTTCAATGCTGGATGGTTTTTTCAATGTTTCCATGGCATCAAATAACTTTTGCCGATAACCCAGGGCCATGGCCAGGTTCAGAGAACCATGGTTTAAAATATCCGCCATTTTTCTGCCAAAGGCAGCTTTCTTTTCATTATCCTGCTCGGGCATCTTTCACCTCAAATAATATAAAGTCATTGTCAAAGCCTGTTTGAAGAGGCTATATTTTCTTCCTTAAAGAACGTGTTGTCAATACTAGGCTGGGTCATAACATCGGTCGGCCATCATCATTGGCGGGCCAGCGGGTTCAGCCAACTCCGAAAATTGAGTTAACAGAGGAATTTATTTATGGACTTTTTTTTCAATCCCAAGGGCATCGCACTCATCGGGGCCACACCCAACCCCCTCAAAGGGGGCAATGCCATTTTAAGAAACCTTATCAAAGGATTCAATGGCGGTATTTATCCGGTGAATCCCCGGTATGATGAAATCCTTGATATTGCCTGCTACAAAAACATTGCCGATGTTCCTGATCCCGTGGATCTGGCCATTGTTTTTATCCCGGGCAAACGGGTCCCCGAAATCATAGAAGCCTGTGCAAAACGGGGTATAAAAGGCGTAATGATTGAATCCAGCGGGTTTGCCGAAAGCGGAAAAGAGGGACTAAAGATGCAAAAAGATCTTGCCGCCTTTGCAAAAAAAGCCGGTATCCGCCTGTGGGGCCCCAACTGCATGGGCCTTGTGGATGCGGTGAATAAAAATGTATTTTCCTTTGTTTCCCCGGAGCTATGGAATACTCTGCTGCCCGGAGAGGTTTCCCTTATTGTACAGAGCGGCATGCTGTCGGGGGCCTTTCTCATTGACTGCATGTCCCACGGCACCATGGGCGTCAGCAAGGTCTGTTCCATCGGCAATAAAATGGATGTGGATGAATGTGAAATCCTGGAATATATGCTCACAGATCCCCACACCCGGGTCATCGGACTTTATCTTGAATCCATCTCCCATGGCCGCAGATTCATGGAAATCTGCAGGCGATCCACCAAACCCATTGTCCTTCTAAAGGGTGGAAAAAGCGCCATGGGGGCAAAGGCAGCCATGGGGCACACGGCCAGCATGGCTGGAAACGGTGCCGTCATCCGCGGTGCCATGGCCCAGGCAGGGGTGATTGAAGCAACGGATTTTCAGCAGATGATGGATCTGTGCCGATCCCTTGCCGCATACCCCGACATCACCCCATCTGCCCCCAGGGGACGGGTGGCCATACTCACCTACAGCGGTGGTGCCGGTATTGTCTCCTCGGACTTCATGGAAAAGTTCAACCTGGAGCCAGGCATCCTCAGTGATCAGACCCGGGAGAAATTAAAAACCATATTTCCCGAGTGGATGCCCCCATCCAACCCCATTGATCTGTGGCCTGCTGTGGAGCAGCATGGTGCGGAAAAAGTCTATGGCATTGCCATTGAAGCCGCCTGCGAAGACCCTGGCATTGATGCCATTTTTATCCATTCTTTTGCCGGTGGTTTTGCCCTGAGTTTTGATCTGGAACCCCATGTTCACAAGGCAAAAAACATGGGAAAACCTGTCTTCTGCTGGCTCATCGGCAAGCAGGATGAGGCCCGGGTCTTCCAGATGAAGACCCAGGCAAAGGGTATCCCCGTTTTCCGGGAACTGTATCGTGCCGTTGAATGCATGGATGCCGTGTTTACCCATGGGAAAAGGAATGCGAACCGGGAGAAGCCCCGGAATCATAAAATCCCCAAGCTCTCCCAGGACACCATCAATGCAAATCTGAAATCAAAGGGAACGGCCCTGGACGAACAGGTTTCCAAAGCCATTCTGACGGCATGCAATATCCCTGTAACCCATGAAATAACAGTAAGCAGTCCCGAACAAGCCTGTCATGAAGCCACACACACCCTGACATTTCCAGTGGTTATGAAAGGCCTTGTTCCAGAGGAAGTACACAAAACCGAGGCCGGACGGGTGAAACTGAACCTTGAAACTCCGGGCCAGGTGGAGAAGGCCTTCAATGATCTCCACCGGGACATGAAAGGCCAGGGGAAAATACTCCTTCAGCAGCAAATCAAAGGAGATCTGGAACTCATTGCCGGGGTGGTAAAAGATCCCCAGTTCGGTGTGTGTGTCATGGTGGGGTTGGGGGGTGTCATGGCGGAAATTTTAGATGATGCCGTATTCGGGGTGGCGCCCCTGGACCATGATGATGCACTGGCTCTTATGGGGCGGCTTAAACATCAGAAACTTCTCAACGGTTTCCGGGGGGCCAACGGTGTGGATCGGGATACCCTGGCTGATATTCTTTCGGCCCTGGGACAACTGGCCCTGGAGTATCCCCAGATTAAAGAAATTGATGTAAATCCCCTGATCATTGAGCGGGGAAAGCCCATTGCCGTGGATGCGTCCATCATTGTGAGGTAAAATTTAGCTGAATCCTTTTTTTACTCGATGTTCACGTTTTTCTGCCGATTTTGCAATAACGGGTTCAGGCTTGTGTTATTAGCGTTATCGACCAACGCCGGGGTCAACACGAAACGCCACCGATAATGCCCATAACGCCAATAACACAAGCCTGAACCCTCCCCATTACATCTCAAGATAAAAAACTTGGTCATCGAGTTTTAGCAACGATGAAGGAATTGCCAATGACGGCCCATTCAAATTCCAAGGCGCTCAAGTGCCAATTTGGGGGGCATAATGCCATTTTCATGTCTCATTGTACCCGTCAAAATATGTGAATCTATAAAAAAGCAGGCAAATTCAGTATCAAAAAATCATTATTTCAAACTCGGTGTTTACCATTTCGGCAAGACCCATGTCCTCGACTTTATTAAAAATTTTATCCACCATGGCATTAACAAGGCGTTGATCCGAGCCTGTGATGGAAAAACCGATCTCTCCCCGTTCATGGACATCATTGGCTCCGATCTCCGCCACAGATGCATTAAAACTGTTTTTGATACGCCCCATGATCCCCTTGATAATTTTACGTTTCGCTTTCAAAGAATGAACCCCGTGAAGTCGCAACACGATTCTACCAACACCAATGACCATGGAAGCTTACCTCCATTATGAGTTGTTCAAATTATCCGTAACAGAATGCTCTCCAAGGGCCATGCGCACATCATCGGGAAGAGAAATGGATTTTTTAATGCTATAATCAAAATTCACCATGGTCACCTGGGCAACGGCGACTGTTTTTTCATTCTGAATCAATTGCTGCTCAAGAGTAAAGGACGCTTTCCCCAGACGTGCCACACCGGTTTTAATGGTTAGCGGACTCTGATCATACACTTCTGCCAGGTAGTTCACTTCAAGGCGGGCCACAATGACCGCTCCCTTCTTTTTTTTATCTGTGCCATTAACAATTTTATAAATTCCTTCAAATCCCTTTTCAAACCACAGGGGGAACACTGAAAAGCGCACATGACCTGCGCCACTAAGATCTCCAGAATCGGGATGAATCTGTGTGTAAAACATATTGAAAACAGTTCCTTTCTTGAAAAAACTTTCCAAATCAAAACAAGCTGCCCCCCCCCCGCCGGTTCCATCGGCCTTCAAAGGCGGCATATCAGCATTTTCAGTCTTCGTTATACCAAAAGGCAGACATGGCAGATATTAAGGATGTCACCCTCTGCCTGCAGGCTTGACAGACCCTCAACGCAAGGGTACAAAAAAGTATTATCCTATCTGTGATAGACAAAAGGGTCAACGCGGAAAAAAGAATACCTTTTGCGATGCGGATCCATAATAAAGGAGATTTTACATGAAAAAATCATCACCACTGCCTCGGTTTATATTGACCATGGGGCTTATTTTCTCCATGGGGCTTATCAACGGATGTTCCCAAGCATACTATGGTGCCATGGAAAAGGTAGGCATTCACAAACGTGATATCCTGGTGGATCGGGTGGAAAAGGCAAGGGACGCCCAGGAAAATGCCCAGGAGGAATTTAAGTCTGCCCTGACACAATTTGAATCGGTGGTACGCCTGGAAAATACCGATCTTAAAATGGCCTACGAACAAACCAATGCTGCCTATGAAGAGAGCGAAAAAGCAGCTGAAGCCGTATCAGATAGAATTTCCCGGGTGGAAGATGTGGCAGAAGCCTTGTTTCTGGAATGGGAAGCTGAGCTGGAACAATACAGCAATGCGGAGTTAAAGCGCCTCAGCCAGCAGAAAATAACAGAAACCCGGACCCGGTATCGTAGAATGCTGAAGGTAATGCACCAGGCCGAACAATCCATGGCCCCGGTACTCACCACTTTCCATGACAATGTCCTGTTTTTAAAGCATAACCTCAATGCCCAGGCCATTGGGTCCCTTAAAGGAGAATTCTCCCACCTCCAGGGTCAGATCCAGTCACTCATCGGGGAGATGAATCGCGCCATTGCCTCTTCCAATGACTTCCTGGCAGAACTACAGCAATAGCCAACACCCCCTGAGCTGAAAACTCAGGGGTTTTCTCGCCGGTTTTCCTATAACAACCATTCCCTGACGTACACAACTAATAATGAAAGTGGCATTATGCCGCCCCCGACGGGCCATCGGGCCGGCCCCGGACCGTCGGCGGCCCATTTGCCCTACCGGTCTAAAGCGCAGGAACTGCCTGCAGGTTTGTCCTCAAACAGCCTGCGCTTCTTAACGACCGGCAGGGCAAATGGGCTGATCGCCTTTGGCTCCGAATGGGCCAGTCCGATGGCCCGTCGAGGGCTCTGCTGTCGGCATTTTCATATAAAAATCTGACTCCATGAAGCCTGTTAAAAAATTGTCAGCAATATCAGACATTGATTTCTGTCAGCCAGAAATCATGCTTGTTGCAAAAACTGGTTACGAAAATTTTCCCCTTGTATCCTTCAGGCAATTCATAGCGTGATTCGGGTTTATCTGCAGGCGTAAAGGTTTTTGCCCCCTGGTAAGTCCCGTCTTCAAGAATCAGAGTATGTCTTACAATGAAATGCGCATTGGACATGGAATGATTGGTGGCAACCCGAACCGTGGTCCCAGTTACGGTCACTTGGGGGGCGTGACTGTCCACTTTCCTCGCCCATTTGCCCGGATTATCCTTGGTATAGACAATATTGGTGTACATGGCGGTGCTGCCGGCAAGGGCTGGCAAGGCTGAGCCTGCCACCATAATGGATGCGGCTGCTGCGGTGGTTGTCTTGAAGAAATCTCGTCTGTCATACATGATAGACCTCCTGACTGATGAGTTAATGAAAGAACAATGGAAGTTGGGTCAATTTGGACAAAAAACTTCTCGGACTTGGTCACAAGCCTGACCCCATTAACCTACCAAATTTAAGGCCTTGCCGATCTTGTGATTAAGCCCAATTTTTCTAACAAAAAAAGGTTATGAACAAAATCAAATCGTAACACTATCCACAGGAATTACCCAGAAAAAATTTCAGATAGAAGAATCTACCCTGGTTAATCTGATCCGAATCATATCTGATCTAAAAGGAACATTCCAATTTTATTTAAAAATTTCACACCCATAAAAAGACTAACTGCTTTTTATTCCGGGCCATCCACCTCCGAAAAGATACCTTTTCTTTTTAGTTGCTTCAATATGATTCTTTTGATATCTTTTGCATACAATTTGACGCTGGTTTTTGTATATTTTTTATTATCAGCCATTCAATTTTTCGTCAATCATAAAGCCTGCCAACTCCGGAAGTTGAGTGATAGAGACAGAACCTTGTCTTTGCATAAAATTGTTCGATAATCTTTCAAAACCCTTATCGTTGAAAAATCTCAAGACCGAAATCCAAGTATTCTACAGAATTTGATCATCAAAAGCTCCATAGATTATAAGCTCAGACCATCTGGATAAAATTGATCATAATTCTATCCAGCAGCAGGAATAAGTCCAACTTTAAATACCGCCCGTCTTGACAATGTCTGCCAACAATTACCATGAACCCCTTAACACAAGAAGGAGCCATAAATGAAATTTTGTTTAAAGCAAGCAACTATTTTTTTTACGATTTTATTTGTATTGACAACTGCGGGATGTTTTAACAGCAGTGATCATGATAAATCAGTGGAGGTGTCACGTGATGACAAGGGAGTCTGGTTCATAAAAGGAGGGCAATATGCCACCTATTTTAATATTTTTGAGGCCCAGGGATATGCAGTGGCAACAGATCGCCTCTGGCAGGCGGAACTTTATCGCAGAAGCGCGCGTGGACGACTGGCGGAGATATTAGGATCAAGCCAGCTGTCAACAGATATATATCTCAGAACAGTGGGGTTTTCCGATGAAGAACTGGTCAAACAGTTTGATGGGCTTGATGCCGAAAGTAAAGAGATCATCAACGGGTATGTGGCAGGATTCAACCGCAGAATAAACGAAATAAAAGAGAATACAAACCTACTGCCCTTTGAATTTGCTGCTGTTGGACAATCCTTGGGCAGTACGTTCGTTCCTGAAGACTGGACCGCCTCTGATGTACTGGCATGGTTAGGTCTCATGTTAAGAAATTTTGACCCCGAAGGAATAGACTCCCGGGGACAATTGGATAATGCCACATTGTTAAGTGAATTAATGGTAAAATATCCAGAAAATTATATGAGCATGTTCAATGATCTCAGATGGGTCAATGATCCCGATGCACAGACCTATATTCCTTCAGAAATGCAGACAGACGTGGCGGCTTTGAACGGTGATATACCAGTCAAAACCAGCAGATCGGTAAAAACAACTGAAATGATAAAACCCATGGCGGTCGCGGCAAACAATATTAAATCCGTGCGACAAAATGTTGAAAATAACTTGGAGAAAATAAATGCCCGATTAAAAATGGGTAGTTATGCCTGGGTCGTATCAGGAAACAAGACCGCATCGGGCAATCCCGTCATCTACTCCGGTCCCCAGATGGGCTTTTCCGTGCCCTCCATCGTCCTAGAAGGGTCTATCAATGCGGGGGGATTAAATGTCTCTGGAATGACAGTCGCCGGGATTCCCGGTATAATCATAGGAAGGACCCCCCACCATGCATGGTCCATGCAGGTGGGGCACGCCCACACAGTGGATTATTATATTGAAAGCCCGGATAATGTCAGTTTACACCGCATGGAAACCATCAAGGTTGCGGGAGAAGCTGATATCCTCCTGCCGGTTTACCGAAGCAGTCATGGCCCCATTGTCAATCCCCTGCCCTATGACCCTGACAATTATGTAGCCAGTGCCGCAAACCCCATTGTATCCTGGAAATATTCCCACTGGGGGTATGAACAATATGGAGTAAAGGCCATCACTGAGCTGGCGCGGGCACAGAGTATGGACGAATTTGGACAAGGTATAGATCAGGTGCCAGTGAGCCAGCATTTCTGCTATGCTGACCGGAACGGCAACATTGCCTATTGGATGTCAGGCCGCGACCCGGTACGTCCTGCCGGAGAATGGCGCTTTCCCCAGGGGTTTTTACCAGGAACTCCAACCCTTGAATGGGATGCTGCAATCTTGAAGGCCCGATCCACCGATAGAAACAGTGAGCAGAAATTTTACGGGGGGTGGAATAATAAGTCCAGTGATGCCTATGATAATTCATCCAATGCGCCTGTCTATTATTTTGGGCCTTTTCACCGTGCCCATGTAATTGAGGAATACCTTAACAATAACGAGAATCTTACTTTTGAAGCCATTCGGGACCTGGCGTCCAACATTGCCGCAACGGATTCCATAAGACTGGGTGGAAATCCCTGGGAATTTGTCAATTCATATTTCTCAAATTTTGTTCAGGCCAACCCAACAGAGAGTCGAATGGCAGCCATGAACAAGCTGAATGGATGGGATGGACATTTCATTGATGGCACGCTTGACGAATGGATCAACGGTACAATACGCTCCGAGGCATGGGTGTTAACGGATAAATGGATCCGGGAGGTTATTCGATTAACCTTTGAAGATGAACTGACCACGGCAACCCTCTCCTATGAAGATCAGGACCTCACTATACTTTTCAACACGATTCTTCATCTGCTCAAGGGAGAAAATTCAGGTGTGGTGGCACAATATAACTGGTTTGCGAATCTGACAAATAATAGCGCCCCCCAGAGCGCCGAAGCCATTGTGGTTACAGCCCTTGATAATGTCCTTGATTCCCTTGGTGCATCCCCCTGGAATGTTCCCCGAAGTATCCCGGGAGAAAAGGAAATTATTTATTCCCACGATTTAATCGGGAAAGTGCACGAGACCCCCTTTGGTTCCCGATCAACCTATGCCCATTGTGTGGAATTGGGATCATCCGGTCCTGTTCGCATTGAATCCATGTTTCCCCTTGGGGAGTCGGGAAATATTTCCATGGCTGAGGATGGATCTCCGGTATTTGACGATCACTTTTTCAGTATGACCCCGGAATTTGACGGATTCTCACCACGTGCGTTTCCACTGTTTAGCGAATAATTTTTTTAATCCATCCGGAGCTTTTTTTATAATATAAATGGCCGTAAGCATCTGCCGGAACCAAGCTTGAAACTCTTATTATTTGAGATATCTGGATGGAGTTTCATATAACGGGCATGTCCTGTCGGACACAACAAATATAGGGTCGTAGACGCGGAGCCAAATGGTATTATACCGCCGCCCCCCCCGACGGGCAATGGGCCCGGTCCGGAACTGTAGACAGCTCAATTGTCCGGTTCCTATTGCCCATCGGGGGGGGCGGCTCTGCTGAGGTTGCCTTGGAGGCTGACTTTCCATATAACCCACATGGCTGTAAATACCAGCCACAACGAAAAATGAAACTCTAATAATTGCAATCCTTTAGTCGGAGTTTCATATAAAAAATGCTCCGGGGATATACATCTGAATGAACGGCATCCTTGACTTATCTGTCACCGCTCACACCCGCTTCTGCACCAGCCCAATTTTCACAGGCACCCCCACTTGCTCGGCCAGGGTCTCTTCGGTGCGGACCATTAACTTTTCCAGATTCTTGATCTCATCGGAAAAAAGCACATCATCCATCACAAGTGATATTCCAAGTATTTCCGTGCCGCCCTGGCGAATCCGCTCCACGGTGCAGTCCGGGCACTGCATGCCCAGCGCCTGCCCAAGGTAAACCTTCACCTGGTCCAGAGAGACCTTGATGCCGGAGATGATGATCATATTATCCACCCGCTCCTTTAACCACTCCATTTTCATCAAAGGAGAACTGCAGCCGCAGGGCTCGGTGACAAATCGTGCCATGTCCCCGGTGCGAAAACGAATCAGGGGAAAGGCCCTGGCAGACAGGGTGGTCAACACCAGTTCGCCCTTTTCTCCCATGGGCACCGGCATTCCTGTACCTGGATCAATGATTTCCGGCAGGATGTGATCATCATTGATATGAAGCCCGCAATGACTGCCGCAGGCATGGGTATCACAACGACTGCCGCACTCATGGGCAATGGCCGGGCCGGGGATTTCACTCAGACCATAATTGAGCCATACATCCACGTGCAGTCGTTCTTCCAGGTCAGCCACGGATTTTTCATCCACGGGTTCACCCACCAGAATCACCCTTTTCAGGTTCAGCTCATTGGGATTTCGCTCCTGGTCAAACATATGCTCCATGAGCTGCTCGGCAAAGGCTGGCGTGGTCACCAGGGTGGTGGTTTTATAATCCCGCAGCACCATGAGGGTCTTGGCAAGGGAAAGGGGGGAGTTGGGAATCACACCGGCCCCCATGGCTTCCCCACCATCCTTATAATCCCGACCCCAGTTGGCAAGCCCCGGGGGCAGATGGATCTGAATAATATCAAGACTTGTGACCCCGGCAGCTTCAAAACTTCTGGCCACCAGTTTTTTCCAGATCAAGAGATCTGTCCTTGTGTATCCGCTGATGGAAGGGCTGGCACCGGTACCGGGTGCCGTATGAATCCTGACAATGTCCCTTAAGGGTACGGCAAAAAGACCGTAAGGGTAATGGGTGCCAAGATGGGTGCGATCCATGAAGGGCAATTTTTCCAGGTCTTTGAGCGAGACAATATCCTGGGGAAGAATGTTCAGTTCCAGGAACCGGTTACGATGAAAGGGCACATTTTTACAGGCCCGATTCAAGGTGCTCTGCAATCGCTCCAGTTTGAGTTGATCTTTTTCTTCCACCGTTACATCCAGCATCACTGATCCCTCCCGTCATAAAAATCACCATAATCCTGGCCCAGGTAGGCCCGCTTTACATCATCATCCAGTAAAAGCTCATCGGCACTTCCCTGGAGCACCATTTTCCCGGTCTCCAGCACATATCCCCTGTCGGCAATCTTCAGGGCAGCCCTAGCATTCTGCTCCACCAACAGAATGGTGACACCCTGGCTTCGTAAAGTGGTAATCACCCCAAAAATCATGTCCACAATTTTGGGGGCAAGCCCCATGGAAGGCTCATCCAAAACCAGCAGACGGGGCCTTGCCATCAAGGCCCTGCCAATGGCCAGCATCTGCTGCTCTCCCCCGGACAGGGTGCCTGCCAGCTGGTCCGCCCGCTCCCGAAGAATGGGAAACATGTCCATTATCATGGTAAGGTCATCTTCCACCTGGGATTTCAACCCCTTGCGATACATGGTGTAGGCCCCCATTTTCAGATTATCCATGACGCTTAAGGGAGAAAAAATCTGTCGCCCCTCGGGCACCATGCTGATCCCGGCCCGGACAATGGCCGGAGGAGACATGCCCTTAAGGTCACTGTTCCGGAAAAGGATTTCTCCGTCCCAGGTTTTCAAAAGACCGCAGATGGCCAACAGCAAGGTGCTCTTACCTGCCCCATTGGCACCTATAATGGAAATGAGCTCTCCTTCCTTCACCGAAAGGCTGACCCCATGCACAGCAACAATACTGCCATAACTGCATTTTAAATTCTTTATTCTAAGCATATATTTATATTATTCCTGCAAAGCAATCCCACCCTGATTATCCCTGCCCCAGATAGGCTTCCATCACCGCTTGATTATTCTGAATCTCCCGGGGGGTGCCTTCGGCAAGTTTGCTGCCCCGGTCAAGGACAATGAGTTTATCGGAAATTCCCATGGCAAGGCTCATGTCATGCTCCACCAGCATCATGGTAATTCCCTTTTTCTTCACCTTTTCAATCAATCGGCCAAGGGCATCGGTTTCCACAGCGTTCAGGCCAGCGGCGGGCTCATCCAGTAACAGTAACCGGGGATCAGAGGCCAGTGCCCGGGCGATTTCCGCCATTTTCTGACGTCCCACGGGAAGATCCCCGGCCGGTCGATGGGCATAGGGTGATAAACCTGTAAATTCAAGTAATTCAAAGGCTTTTTCCCGGGCATCTTTTTCTTCTTTCACCACCCATGGCAGCCGTGTCACAGCCCCCCAGAACCCACTCTTTGTTCTGACGTGCATGCCCACCAGCACATTTTCAAGCAGGGTCATGGAACCAAACAGTTCCACATGCTGAAAGGTGCGGGCAATGCCCGCCTTCACCAGCTGATACACGGCCATTTTCCGGGTGGGTCTGCCGTTGAAAATCACCTGGCCACTGTCTGGCTTATAAATCCCGGTGATCATGTTAAACAAGGTTGTCTTACCCGCGCCATTGGGACCGATTAGTCCGCACACGATCCCCGGCTCAATGGAAAAGGAGATATTGTCCTGGGCAGTAACCCCGCCAAACCGTTTGGTCAGGGAGCGTACTTCCAGCATGGCCCGGGCATTATCATTCCCGGTGGAAAATGCATGAGCCAGGTCATCATTTTCCCGGGCAGGGGGTCTCTCAAGATCTGTCATCATGATTTCTGTCTATACCTTTATATTTTTTTAAAAAAATCATCTCCTCTTGTAAATATTCGGCTTTGCTCAGTAAATGTTTGGACAGTGCCCCATATTCGCCTGTTTGGGGCTGCGCAGCATACTAATGCTATGTGGGCAGTCCCAAACAGACGAATATGGGGTGCTGATCGAATATTCACCCTTTTTTTTTCCTTGAATGCACATAAATGTCCAAAAGCCCCCGGGTGAGCCCCTGGGGCATAAAAATCATAACAAGCATGAGAATCATCCCGAAAATAATCATTTCATACTCAGCAAAACCGTGGAGCACTTCGGGCAGAAGGGTAAGCACCGATGCCCCCAGAAGGGCTCCCCATACGCTGGCCATACCGCCGATGACCACCATGGTCACCATTTTCACCGACACCATGAATCCAAAGGATTCCGGGCTGATGAACATTACAAAATGGGCATACAAAAATCCGGCAATGGCACCCAGGGCTGCGCTGAACATGAAAATCTGCAATTTTAAAAAATGGGTATTCACTCCCACGGCCAGGGAAGCGTTCTCGCCGTCATGTATGGATCGCAGCGCTCGCCCCATGCGGGAAGAAAGAATTCTGCGGCACAAAATAACGGCCAGCAAGACCACCATCCACACCAGAAAAAAATAATTCCGGCCCGACATGAAAGAAACGGAACCCGCCGTCAGCATGGGAATACCCACAAACCCCGAAGAGCCACCGGTGACACTACTCCATTCCCGGAACAGAATATTAACGATCATGCCAAATCCCAATGTGCCCATACCCAGATAGTAACCGGAAAGCTTCAGGGTGGGAAGCCCCACCACAAAGGCGATGAACACGGCACATACCACGGCACACATCAAAGCAAGCCAGGGAGACATGCCATATGTTCCCGAAAGAATGGCTGTGGTATAGGCGCCTATGCCATAAAAAGCAGCATGGCCAAGGGACACCTGACCGGCATATCCCATGAGCATGTTCAAACCCAGTGCCAGCAGGGTATTTATACCAATGAAGGTCATGATTTGCAGATAATAGGTGTTTTTAATCCACACCCCGCAGCACAGGATAATCACCAGGAATAGGGTATTTTCCAGCAGAATCTTTTTTTTATTATCATCCATAATTTAAAACCGCTTTGCCTCTTTTGCCGAAAAAAGCCCCCCGGGACAAATATAAAGAATTAACAAGAGCAGGATAAAGGCAATGGCATCCTTGGACCCCGATGAAATCAAGCCCGCCCCCAGGGATTCCAGCACTCCCAGAAGAATTCCCCCGGCAAAGGCCCCCCACAGGCTACCAAGACCGCCGATCATTGCTGCACAAAATCCTTTAAGGCCCAGCATGGTACCCATGTCATAGCTACTCATGGTAATGGGGGCAATGAATACACCGGCAACGGCACCGCACCCCGTGCTCATGGCAAAGGCCAAGACTCCCATTCTTTCAGATGGAATCCCCGACAACCAGGCCGCTTTTTTATTAACGGCACAGGCCACCATCGCCTTGCCCGTCAGTGTTTTTTTAAAGAAAAAATGAATGCCTCCGGCCAGAATGACAGCAGCCGCCACAATCCAGATACTCTGGGGAAGAAGAGCTGCTCCGGCAATCTCTATGGATTCATGGCTTGAAAAAGAAGGGACACTGAAGGGATCTTTTCCCCACACGATCATGGCCACCCCCCGCAAAAAAATGGAAGCCCCCACGGTGATGATCACAAGCACAATGGGCTGGGGATTTCCGGCGGTGCGGATGGCAATTCGTTCAAATAAAAGTCCCATGCAGCACCCCACTGCCACGGCACCGGCAAAGGCCAGCGGAAGGGGAAAGGCCATGTGCACCCACAAGGTCACAATGGCCATGGCCCCGAGCATGACAAATTCACCATGGGCAAAATTGATCAATTCCGTGGAACTGTACAGCATGGAAAGCCCCACGGCAATCACCGCATAGATGGCACCGGTGGTAACACCTGAAAAAAGATACTGAATAATCTCCTGCATGGATCTTCCTGTTTTTTTTGGGGCTTGATCGCAACAGTAAAACCCTTGTGACACTGACTGTCAAAATCAGCATCTGTTCAGATCAAGCCCTGTTTTTTTATTTAATCAACGACCAGGTACCACCCTTGATCTCCACCATGACAAAGGCATCAGGGGAAAGTCCATTGTGATCCGTGGCGGAAAAATTAAACTCGCCCGTGGCACCCACATGCTTTTGTGTGGATTCCAGAGCCTGGCGAATCTTGCTTTTATCTCCATCACTGCCCTTTAATGCCTGGGCAAGCAGATTCACCGCATCAAAGGCGTAGCCGCCAAATCCGGAAACATTTCCCTTATATTTTGCGCTGTAATCGGCCTGATAATCTTCCAGGATTTTTTTCTGGACATCATCGGCGGGCAGAAGCCCGGTGACAAGAATTTTACCCGTTGGCAACGTAATGCCTTCTGCGGCATCACCGGCAAGTTCAATAAACTTGGGGGAGGCCACGCCATGGCTCTGGTAAAGGGGGATATCAATTTTCAATTGTTTTACATTCTTGGCCACCACCGCAGGACCGGGATTGGTGCCCCAGCAGACAATGGCATCGGGGGCAGCGGATTTAATCTTGGTCAGCTGGGCTGTGGTGTCGGTATCCTTGGCACCGAAACTCTCTGCCTGTACCACTTCAAGGCCAAAATCAGCGGCCTGGGCCAGGAGTTGTGCCTTACCACTTTCACCAAAGGAATTGGCAACAGTGATGATGCCGATCTTCTTAATACCTCGGGCCTGCATGTTGTTATAAACAGCGGCCACGGCCAGAAGGTCACTTTGGGCGGTCTTGAACACCCAGGGTTTTACCGGAGAGGTGATAGCCACACCGGCCGCACAACTGATGAGAGGCACCTGGGCACGCTCCACAAAATTGACGATGGCAAGTGTGGTGGGGGTGGTGGAAGGTCCGATGATGGCAAGAACATTATCCTTATGGATCAGCTTATTCACGGCACTGACAGCCTTGGCAGGATCTCCTTCAGAATCGTAGATCACGGCTTCCAGAAGATGCCCGTCAATACCGCCTGCCGCATTGATCTTTTCAACCATCATCTCCATGGTCTTTTTTTCCGGATCTCCCAGAAAGGATGCCCTTCCGGTGGAAGAAAAAATCCCGCCCACCTTGTAAACGGAACCAGCCAGCAGAATTGCAGGGGAAAGGCAAAGCAACATGATAAGGACGCCTATTGTGGTTTTTCGCAACAACATTTGAATAATCTCCTTTGTTCAGGGTGTATTAAAATGTGAAATAAAACCCGGGCATTCAATCACCACCGAATTTGTTCCGATCCACAAACAAAAGTCCGCATCGCCAAGCAGGCAGTACGTCCATCGGTTAAGGCTCAGGGCAACATCCGGCACATATTAAAAAAGGCTGAGAGTAAACACCCACAGCCTTTAAACAAAAAAACCATGGGGGTTACTGAATCTCAGTCTGCCCATGGTTTGAATTCACGTGTGATCTTTCGACGCTTTACATAAACTCCCCATCAGCAGACCTTGTAAAATAAAAGCCGCTGAAGCAGGTAAATATAAAAAAGTAGAAATATCTATGTATCATCAGATCCTCTGTTTAAAATATATAATATTAGGATGTCAAGTCTTAATCAACCTCTTCCAAAGAGTCAAGCTTTTTTTAATAAAAAGTGCAATTCTATTCCTGTGATGAATCAGGGATCGTATCATACCAACGGCAATCCTTGGAAATCAAGGGCCTGCTCATAACTTCAATGCTCAACAAATTTTTTATATTTGTATGTGTCCTGCTTGCCCATCCAGGCTTTGAGCACCGCATGTACCAATGTGGCAAGAGGAATGGCAAGAAACAATCCCCATGCCCCCCACAATCCCCCAAAGACCAGTACCGCCATTATAATGGCCACAGGATGCAGGCTCACCACCCCGGACAAAAGCAAAGGCACCAGAAGATTACCGTCCAGGGCCTGTATAATTCCATAGGAAAGCATCAACCAGGCGGTTTTAGAAACAAATCCCCACTGAAAAAAAGCAACCAGAGCAACGGGCAGAAAAATAACGGCTGCGCCTATATAAGGAATCAACACAGACAGGCCCACCAGAAGGGAGAGGAGCAGAGAAAATTTTAAATGAAATGAAATAAAGGTGATATAGCTCACCGCCCAGACGATGAGAATCTCCCATATTTTTCCCCGTATATAATTGGTTATTTCAAGGTTCACCTCATGCCACACCATATTTGAGAGATCCCGGTTATCTGGCAGAAATCCTTTAAACCAGTCCAGAATCACCTGCTTGTCCTTCAGGAAAAAAAAGATCAGCAGAGGAACAAGCACCAGATAAACAATGATCACAATGACGTTTTTCAATGATGCCAGGGAAAAAGACAGAATCTGTTGAACCTGGTTATAAATTTCCGATGCAATGGAGGTGATCAATTCATTAATTTGTGCCCGGCTGATGAGATCCGGATATTGTTCCAGCAGGGCTTGAAGCCCTTTTTGTCCCTTGCTGAGCATGGATGGCAATTCCTGGACAAACTGTACCACCTGGCGGGACAGCAGGGGAAACAATCCCACCACCGTAATAACAAAACAGGTGATAAAAAGAATAAACACAATGAGAATGGCGGCTTTTCTGGGTACTTTCAAAGAGTGAAGCCGCTGCACAATTCCCTCCAAAAGGTATGCGATGATGACGCCCATAAAAACCGGCATCAGCATACTTCCCAAAAAATAAACCGTTAAAAACCCCACCAACAGCATGGCTCCCAGAATAATAAGCTGGGGATCTGAAAAATATCGCTGAAACCAGGAACGAAACATCTCTATCATTTTTTTCCTCGACACTCTCCGGCCTTTTTCATCAGTCCGGTTCTAAACTTTATTTCATTGAATTGACGGGGCCTGATGCACAATGTTGCCCCAATTACACGCGATGATCCAACCCACCAACTATACACCCAAATGATTAAAAGACAATGAGTTTTTAATCCAGGCACGCCCCCCCGATATCCCCTTGATTCTGATTCGGAATACTGATAGGAATCATATATAATATCATGGGCGCACTTCATTCCCGCTTTACACTTTTTAAAGCAATGTCCCTAACTGGGAGGGTGGACGTTTCATCCGCATTTTTACAAGACTTGTGGATATGCGAACGAGACGTCCTCTCTCCCGGAGATAGTAACAAGGAGCATTTCATGTCTGTGGCAAATAAGAAAAACTGGAAATCACACCTGGTGTCTCCGGCAACTGTTTTTTCCATGATCAAGCCCGGTATGACGATTTTCATCGGTACAGGGCCAGCAGCTCCCAGAACACTGATGAAAATTCTGCTGGATGCGGATGAAAGAAATATCCGGGACATTGAACTCATCCAGCTGGCAGTACAGGGGGATGTCATTCTTTCCATTGATAAAATACATGCCCGGAACTACCGGTTAAAAAGCTTTTTTTCAGGGTTTGTCTCTTCAAACACAATCTCCTCGGGCCAGATAGATCTTATTCCTGCCTATGCATCCCAGATACCGAAAATTTTAAAATCCGGCAGAATTCCCATTGATGTGGCTTTCATCCAGATTACACCGCCCAATGAGGCCGGATATTGCAGCCTGGGTCCGGCGGTAGATGTGGCAAGGGAGGTCATGGAACAGGCAAAAATCGTGGTGGGAGAAATCAATGAAGAGCTCCCCTTCACCTTTGGCGACACCTTTGTGTCCATCAAAGACTTTGATCTTCTGGTCCACTCCACCCGGGCACCGGTTATCTATGAACGATTTCGGGTCACCGAAGAAATGGACAAGGTTGCTGCCAATGTGGCTTCAATCATCAAGGATGGTGATTGCCTCAATTTTTCCCACAGCCCTCTTTTTGAAGCCTTATCCGCCCATCTAACCAGCATGAAGGATCTGGGGATACATTCCCTGTATTTCACAGATGCCCTGGCAGATCTGGTGAAAAGCGGTGCCGTGACCAATTACCGCAAATCTCCTTTCCGAGGCAAATCCCTGACATCCTATGCCCTTGGCTCCCAAGAGCTTTTAAAATGGCTGGATCGCAACCCTCTGGTGGACTTCCAAGGAACCGACTATGTGTGCAACCCACAGCTTATTGCCGAAAACCCTCAATTTACGGCTATTTATGAGTCAAGCAAGGTGGATCTTCTGGGAGGAGTTGCCTTTCCCCTTAAAGGCGCGGTGATGACAGGCCCGGGTGAAGTGGTGGATTTTCTCACGGGAGCTGAAGCTTCAAAGGACGGGGGCACCATCATTGGGCTTCCCAGCCGCAATCGCAAGGGGGAATCCAATATAATGGTCTCATTGATGGACTATCCCAATCAGCTCAGACTCCGGGAATCGGTTCACATGATTGTCACGGAATATGGTGTGGCCAACCTGAAATGGCGAACCATCAGGGAACGGGCCCAGGCCATGATTGAAATTGCTCACCCCGATGACAGGGAACATCTCATTGAACAGGCAAGACAAAAGAAAATCATCTACCCCAATCAGATTTTCATCAAGGCATCCGCCCATCTCTACCCCTCCCATATATCCAACACCGCGGAATTTAAAGGCGGAATTTCGGTGAAATTCAGGGCCATCAAACCTTCAGACGAAGAGGGTATGCGACGATTTTTCTACCGATTCTCGGATCAGATGATTTTTTATCGTTTTTTTTATCTGGTACAGACCATGACCCACGATCAGATGCAGGAGTATGTCAATGTGGATTACAGCAGAGAGATGTCCATTGTGGGGCTGGTGGGCAAGTCAGACAGTGAAAAAATCATTGCCGAAGCACGCTTTGTAAAGGACGAATCGTCAAATTATGGAGATGTGGCCTTCCTGATCGACGAGGCTTACCAGGGTATCGGAGTGGGGACCCATCTGCTCCATCTTTTAATCAAGCTGGCCCAAACCCAGGGTCTTAATGGCTTCACGGCTGAGGTTCTCCCGGAAAATCAACCCATGATGAAATTATTTGAGAAAACAAAACATTCACTGGAAAAAGGCATTTCCAATGGTGCCTGCTATGTGAAGATGCATTTCAGGGGCTGAACTGTTTCATGGGAAAGGCACCCTCAACTGAAAAAAATCCAGATGGTTCCCAACTTCCGGATTTCCCCTTTTCAAAAGGGATACGGCAGCATCAAAGCCGAAAGTTGAGCACTCATTAAATTCCAGAAATCACTGGGCCTTTATTTCATACTGAAATTCATCCACAAGCTTATTTTTGTCGACAAGGGCCTTGACTTTTATGGTGTAAATTCCAACCTGACTCAAATCCACATCCGCACCATATCCACCGGACATAGCCATGGTCATGGCCTTCTGTAAGGTACCATCAGGATTTCTTACAAGATAGCCCACCATGGCATTTGTGACGGCGGCTCCCTCGTGTTTTTTAACAAACATCATCAGGTGATGGGTAGCCGTCATCTCCGGCATGTCCTTCATCCCCTCCATGCCTTTCATCGCCTTCATTTTTTCTTTCATGTCGATGAGTTCATATGTCAATGCATAACCTTTAACCATGGATGAATAGATCATCATTCCTGCGTGAGAGGATGCCTCCATGTCGTGGGAAGACATGTCATGGCCGGGCATGGTCTCCATGGTTTTATTTCCGGTATCTGCTCCCATGCTGTGTGCTGAATGGGAGGATGATGCGGCAAGGCTGGAACCTGCTGCAGCCATTACCAGGAAAAAACAGATTGCTGTTACTATTACTGATTTTGTCATTGTGATTCTCCTTATTATTACGATATTGTTGATACCTTCTGATATTTCAGTTCCCACTGTTTCCAGATAAAATAAACTGCGGGAATAATGACAAGGGTTAATATGGTGGAAGAGATCAATCCCCCCACCATGGGTGCGGCAATGCGTTTCATCACCTGGGCGCCGGTGGCGTTTCCCCACATCACCGGCAACAGGCCGATGAGGGTTGTGGCCACCGTCATGATCTTGGGTCGAACCCTCTCGACAGCGCCTTCAATAATGGCAACCCGAAGATCCGCCGGGGACGTCATTTCCCCTGCATTCATACGGCGGTGAAAAACATCGTCCAGATAGACCAGCATGACCACACCTGTTTCAGCGGCAAGCCCCGCAAGGGCAATAAAGCCCACCACCACAGCCACGGACACATTATATCCCAGGAAATAAATCAACCAGATCCCCCCTACCATGGCAAAGGGAAGGGTTCCCATGACAATGCTTGCCTCCATAACGCTTTTAAAATGAAGAAACAGCAGAATAAAAATAATGGCCAGGGTTGCGGGGACAATGATATTCAAGGTTTTACGGGCCTTTTCCATGTATTCGTACTGCCCGGACCACACCATGGAGTACCCCGATGGAATATCGATTTCTTGATCCACGATCTCCCTGGCGTGCTTGACATAGGTCCCCAGATCCATGCCCCGAATGTCCACATAAATCCATGCCGTCCTTCTGGAATTTTCACTTTTAATACCCGCCGGCCCTTTGTGAATGGAAAAATCCACCAGCTGGGCCAGGGGGACCTGGGCACCGAAAGGGGTGGGAACCAGAACCCGCCGGAGGCGCTCAAGATCATCGCGAAGCTCTCGATTATAGCGCAGATTTATGGGATACCGCTCCAGACCCTCAATGGAATAGGTGACATTCATTCCGCCGATGGCGGTCATAATAACATCCTGCACATCCCCCACGGTGAGTCCATACCGGGCAATCTGGTCCCGGCGAATATTGAAATCCATATAATTTCCGCCCGTGACCCGCTCGGAAAATGCCGACAGTGTACCCGGAATATCCCGAACCACTGCTTCAATTTTTGAACCCAGCTCACTTAACACGGAAAGATTCGGACCCATGAGTTTTATACCCACCGGGGTTTTAATGCCCGTTGACAGCATGTCAATGCGGGTCTTAATTGGCATGGTCCAGGCATTGGTCAAGCCCGGAAACTGAATGGCGTAATCCAAATCGGCAATCAATTCATCACTTGTAATATAACGCTCTTCCGGCCATACCTTTGCCAGAGGATGTTTAATCCATCGGGGCCAGTGGGAGAAAAACCGTGGCACCTCTTTCTTACGCCATTCATGAAGAATCTTTCCCTTTATCTCTTCGGGCCAGACAAAGGCAAAGGGGGTTTTTAACCACTGGGGCCATTGGGAAAAAAAGCGTTCCACGACAATTTTTTCATATTCCACTTCGGGCCTTAACATGATGGTGGTTTCAATCATGCTTAAGGGTGCGGGATCGGTGGGGGTCTCGGCCCTGCCGATTTTTCCAAGGGTGTGGTGCACTTCAGGAAACCGCTGGATAATTTTGTCGGTCTGCTGCAAAAGTTCCCGGGCCTTGGTGATGGAGATGCCAGGCAAAGTGGTGGGCATATATAAAAGATCACCCTCATCCAGGGGCGGCATGAACTCACTGCCCAGCCGGGAAAAGGGATACCAGGTAAACAACACCACCACCAGAGCCGCCAGAGTGGTTACTTTTCTCCAGTTCAGAACCCATTCAATGAGGGGCAGGTACAGTTTCACAAAAAAACGGCTGATGGGATTCCGGGTTTCCGGGAAAATCTTCTGGGGAATCAGGCACATCACAATGAAAAACGAAAGTATCAGGGCAGCTGCAAGGCTCCAGGACGGAAGATCCAGCCCTGCTGCCCCGACCATGAGAACCCCTGCAATGGGCAGTGTGGGAAGCCCATAATAAATCAATCGTTTTTTTACAGTGGAAAGTTCCCGAGGAACCGGTCTTTCCAGCACAAAAAAAGTCATGAGAACCGGAATCACCGTCACGGCAAGCACCGAGGATGCGGCCATGGCAAAGGTTTTGGTGAAGGCCAGGGGTTTGAACATCCGCCCGGACTGTTCCCCTAGGGTGAACACCGGCAAAAAAGACACCGTGATGATCAAAAGGCTGTAGAACAACGCGGGTCCCACCTCTTTGGAGGCGTCTATGATGATCTGGATGTGGGACTTGGTGCCGGCATCCCGCTCCAGATGTTTGTGGGCATTTTCCACCATCACCACGGATGCATCCACCATCACACCAATGGCAATGGCTATGCCGCCAAGGCTCATGATATTGGCGTTAATTCCCAGGGGATAAATGATCATAAACGATATGAGTATCCCCACAGGAAGGGTGAATATGGCCACAAATGCCGATCGAAAATGCATGAGGAAAATGATGCAGATCAGGGCCACCACCATCATCTCCTCCATCAACTTGCCTTTCAGGGTCTCCACTGCTCTTTCGATGAGACCGGAACGATCATATCCGACTTCAATTACCACCCCATCGGGCAAGCCCTTTTCAAGGGCTTTTAATTTTGCCTTGACCCGGTGAATGACATCAAGGGCATTCTCTCCATAACGCATCACCACAATACCGCCCACGACCTCGCCTTCACCATTGGATTCCAATACCCCCCGGCGGAGCTCAGGCCCAATCTGAACATTGGCAATGTTTTTCATGAGAATGGGCGTGCCGTCTTTGTCCACCCCCACGGCGATGTATTCAATATCCTCCCGGGACTTGATGTAGCCAAGCCCCCGGACCATGAATTCAGTTTCCCCCATCTCCACCAGCTTTCCGCCAACATCATTATTGGAGCGCTGGATGGCCATTTTCACTTTCTGAATGGGAAGATTATAGGCCAGCAGTTTGTTGGGATCAACTTCGATCTGATACTGCTTGACAAACCCACCTATGCTTGCCACCTCGGATACACCGGGCACCGCAGTGAGTTCATATCTAAGGTACCAGTCCTGGAGACTTCTCATCTCCTGGAGATCATGCTTGCCGGAGGTGTCCTTTAACATATATTCATACACCCAGCCAACGCCTGTGGCATCGGGTCCCAGACTGGGCGTCACTCCGGCAGGGAGACGGCCGGACACAAAATTCAGGTATTCCAGAACCCGGGATCTGGCCCAGTAAAGATCTGTACCATCTTCAAAAATAATATAAACAAAGGAATAGCCAAGAAAAGAATATCCCCGCACCACTTTGGCAAAGGGTACGCTGAGCATGGCAGTGGTCAGGGGATAGGTCACCTGATCCTCCACCACCTGGGGGGCCTGACCGGAAAATTCGGTATAAACAATAACCTGAACGTCGGACAAATCGGGGATGGCATCCACAGGGATATTAACCAAGGCAAATCCCCCCCCCAGGATGGCAAACAGGGTGGCAAGGACCACCATGAACCGGTTGTTCACCGACCATTCAATTATTTTTTCAATCATTTTATACGTCCTTTCCGGTGATCACAGTACCCAGAACCTTCTTTTTAATATATCGACCATGTCGGTCTGCCGATACAAGGAATAATCAACATGGCATTATGCCGCCCCCAACAGGAACCCGAGGCGCCCCCGGACGGACCTGCCGTTGGGAGCTCTGCCATCGATAATCTGCGACTGCCGCTGCAAGGAGGACAGATTATTCCATCTCCTTGAAAAAATCATCATCAGCCTGGGCTGCCGTCACTTCATCCAGGGAGGCATTGTTTGAAATATCCATCATCTTCTTCACCGCCTCCTGGAGCTTTGATTCTGAATCCAGAAGAAACTGCCCCGAGGTCACCACAAATTCCCCCGGAGCAAGCCCGGTGAGTACCTGGATCTTATTGTCATCCAGTGCCATCCCAAGTTGCACCTCCCTCGGGGTAAATTTACCCCCCGGCCGGGAAACAAAGGCCACGTTTCGTTCACCGGATCTAAGCACCGATTCAGAAGGAATGATAATGCCCATGGTGGTACCACCGGTTTTGATCCGGACATCCCCGTACATCTGGGGTTTTAAGTCCATCTGTGAGTTGTCAAACTCCAGGCGGATCACCACATCCCGTGTTTTCTCCTGGAGATAGGGATAGACAAAAGTAACCTTGCCCAAGTAGCGCTTGCCGGGAAGATAGGGAAGAGACATTTCAGCTTCCTGACCCACCTTGACCTGATCAAGTTCATATTCGTAAATATGGGCATCCACCCACACCCGGGAAAGATCAGCGATGTTGTAAAGGGTGGTGCCGGCCTTGACATATCCCCCCTGAACCGCCTGGTTCAAGGTCACAACCCCTGAAAAGGGAGATCGAATTATCACCGTCTTTTTCACCTGGCCCGAGACTTCCATGGCACGGATCTCTTCCTCTGCCACATCAAAATAACTCAGCCTCCGCCGTGATGATTCCAGAAGAAGGCTGATCTGGGAACTTCGGCTGTCTTTCAGGGAGTGATACAGGGAAAGATATTCCTCCTGGGCAGAAAGCAGCTGGGGAGAGTAAATTTCCAGCAGCGGCTCTCCCATTTTCACTGCTTCCCCGGTGAAGTTCACACGGAGCTGTTCGATCCAACCATCCACCTTGGGACTTACCTGGGCCATGCGGGTCTCATCGTAGGTTATATGCCCATAGGTTCTGATGGTATGTTCAAGCAGAGCCTTTTCAACCACGGCCATGCGAATCCCCATGTTCTGCCGGGTCACCGGATCCACGATGACATCAACCCCGCCCACCAGTTCATCTTCATACACCGGTATCAGATCCATACCCATATTGCTCTTCCCCGGTGCATCATGGATTTCCAGGGGGTCCATGGGAGCCCGCCAGTAAACAATCTTTCTTTCTTCAACATTTTTTGGTGTGTCCTCAGCCGCCGCTTTGGGGACAAGATTCATACCGCAGATGGGACACTGGCCGGGTTCCTCGGTGATAATCCAGGGATGCATTCCGCAGGTCCACAACTGAACAGGCTTATCCTCGGCCAGGGAAATCTGGCCCTGGGAAAACTTGCTTCCATGGGGAAGATGAAATCCCATGAAATAAAAACCACCAAGGATGACGGCAGCCGTAAGTACAATGGTGGTCGCAATGGCTGTCACCGGAATATCACGTTTTTTTTGCTCACCCATATCATTTCTCCTGTGCATTCATTCCTGAAAGCCCGATTCGATAAACCTGAAAGCCGTTGATTATGCCAATGTCCAGGATGGCCGCTAGTGTTCTCAACTGCTTCCATCCCATTTAATGAGGTTTCAGAAAGACTCACAACCGTGTTCCCATGACCCGCTCAAGTTCAATTCTGGCAATGGCAATGTCGCTTACGGATCTGGCATACCCCAGGCAGGCCTGAAGCCAGTCTGAATAAGATCCGGCCACATCGGCAAAGGTGATCCGTCCTGACTCATATTCCCGTGTGGAAACGTCAAGGGCCTTACGGGACATACTCACAACGGTATTGCCATAAAGTCCTGATGCCCGCACCGCCCTGTCTAATTCATACCAGGCCAGCCTCACCATTTTACGGGTATCTGACTCCATTCCCCGTAACGCCTCCCTGCGGGAGGTGATCCGGTTCCTGGTTTCCTCCAGCCAGGAAGCACCTACCCCATACCAGGCTTTTTTAGGAAGTCCCTGTCCCATGGATGCGGTAATCTGCCGGGGAAACCCGGGAACCATGGCCTGGGACCCCACCTGGGTAATGGCGGTGTCATTGAATTGGGAAAAACCAAGATCAAAGCCCGGCATCACAAGGGTCTCCGCCATTTCCAGCATATATTCCATCCTGACGATTCGGGCGCGCATCTGCCTTAATTCCTGCCGCTTGTTTTCTGCCACTGGATAAAGAGCCTCAAGCCCGGGAACATTGAGGGAAGGGGAATTCATAACCGGGGCACCCAGGAAAACATCCGGGGGGAGATTCAAAAAAGACAGGAGGGCTGCCCGGGTGTTAAGCTGCTTTTCCCTGAGGGTTATAATTGAATCTTCCAGTACAGAAACCTTTACGGTGATCCGGGTGACATCCTGAAACCCTGTTTTGCCGGCCCGGTAAAGGCTTTCTGCCACACCGTTGAGATTTTTCAACAGGGCCAGGGTTTCCCGGGTGATGGCAAGGGCCTTTTGAAGGTACACCAGATCCCAGAAGGCCTTTTGAGCCCCGGTCACAGCCTCACGTTCCGCCATGGTCACCGCTTCTCCGGCAGCCATCACCGCCTGCCCCACCACCCGGCCCTTGAGGGCGGTCACACCGGGAAAGGGGAATATCATTTGAACCGATTGTCGCCCTTTTATCGGTCCCACCCCGTTCATAAGTCCTTCTGTGAATGCAGAATAACGCGCCAGCACAAGATCCAGATCCGCCACCTCGCTGAAGCTTGCCCGCTCTGCCGCAAGGGAACTCCTGGCTGCGGCAACACCGGGATTTCTCAAAACCGCCAGGGCCGAGATCAGATCCAGATGAACTGGACCTTGCAATAACGCCATGGCCTTATGATCATCAGTATCCGCACCGGAGAGTTTTTTTTCAAGCTCCCGGGGAATGTTAAAAAATCCGGGCGAAACCACCGATTTTTCAAAAGCAGGCTTTCCTGTGGTGCCGGCATCCTGAACAAATTCCGAAACCTCTCCAATACCCATTAATAGATGAAACTCTTTTTCCTGGGCCGGGGATAAAGGGTCCCCAGCTCCCTGTCCAGGAGAGGCAGCAGGCAAAGAAAGGCCCACGCTCCTTTCCCCGGGGGGGGAATAATGATCCAGCTGATATTTAAGCTCCTGATAATCACACCATCCCGGCTGGGGAAAAAAAAATACCACTAAAACAAACAAAGCGCGTTTAACCATTGTCCACCTCCCTGGTCCGGGATGCACCATTCCATTGGTCAATGCGTCCCCCCACAAGACGCTGGAGTTCGGCAAGGGTTTTTCCGTAATCGGCCCTTGCCCTTGCCAGAGCAAGCTGGAAATTATAGACAGCCGCCTGGGCCTCCAGAACATCTGAAAAACTGCCCTGGCCATTGCGAAACCACTCCTGGGAAACACCCAAGGCCTTCACAGCCTGGGGCATAAGCTCCTTTCCGTAAAGGATCATGAGCCTTTTTGAGTTATTCAACTTGAAATACAGAGAACGGATACGGCTATGGATCTGATTTTTTATTTCAGTCAGCATGGCTTTTTCCTGAAGGACCATGGCCCGAGCCATCTCAATATTTCCATTGTTTTTCCCGAACCACAGGGGGATATTGATCCCGAATTGAATACCCACGGCATCGTTGCCGGCATCGTGCGGGGGGGAGGGAACATCGGGGTTTCCAATGCCTGCATAAAAAAGCCCCAGCTTGAAATCAGGTTTGCCTGCATACTGTGACAGGGTCACCCCATGCTTGGCCTTTTCCACCCTTAAACCGGCAATCCGTATCCCCTCCTGATTGGCATCTGCCAGAGTGTAAAGGGTGTCCATGGAAATATTCACAAAGGTCACAGGCAATGTTTTAAGGGGGCCAAGCGTTCCGTCCGGTGGTCGATTAAGAAGGGAATTTAGAAGAGTCGTTTCCGTTTGTTCAAGTTCTTCAAGTAACAGGATATCGTACCGAAGCTGCCCCACCTGGGACTGGGCCTTGACCACGTCAATCAGTGCTGTGCGATCCCGGGCATGACCGGTTTCGGCCATCTGCCTCAACTTATCCAGAAGGATTGCATTCTCTGCGGCAATCTGCCGGGCCTTCCTGATGTATGTCAGTTCATGAAAGGACTGGGTCACCCGGGCGGTCACCTCCCGAACCCGGGCATCCGTGGCAAATTTAGCCATGGCGGCATCTGTTTTCACCACCTTTCCGGAAGTCGTCAGTTTCCCGGGGAAAGGAATGGTCTGGGACAGGGAGGCATTCCAGTCCTGGGGTCCCAGCCGGGTTTCGATGGGGCTTGGGAACCATGTGACCATCAGTTGGGGATCGGGATAGGCGCCGGCAACGCGATATTTTTCCACCATGGCACGCCACTTCTGCATTTCTGCCTGGATCGAAGGATTGTTTATGGTGGCATACTCAAGTATCCAGGAAAGACTTATTTCTCGAAAAAAAAGATCCGATGATTCTCCGGTGGCTTTTTCCTGTACGGCAAAGGCATTGCCAAGAACAGCCATGTGCATCAATAAAACAAACCAGAAACACCTGTTTTTTTTCTTGATAAAAAGCATCATATTCACCCACCTGAATGGAAAATCAAATTTCGCCGTTGCGTCCTGCCAGGCAGTCCCATGAACATCGACAAGCTCCACGTAAAACCTGATTTAGATTACAGCAAAAAATATGCCTTAAAGATGAATCCCAACAAAAATACCAATAACTCAAGCCTGAACCCACGCTGGTTAAGGATAGAACCTGAAAAATGGAAATAGGCCCGATAGCATTAAACAGATAAAATCGAGTTAATGCCCAGAATATGGAACATAAATGACGTCAACATGATAAAATTTTACGCAGTGTGCACAAATCAGGTGCGACAAAATTTCGCACCCTTGATTGAAGCATCAGGGGTTGGTCACAAGATGGGCCACCCGTCACAATTGGAGGGCCAATGGGGGCAAGCTATGTGGTACTAGATCCTGAGTTTTTTTATCAGGCTTTGATGCTTTTGACAACTACCTGCGTGTCAAGATAAATTTCAACAAAAGCGCCAATAATCGCGGTGGTGAGGGGAACGGCTGTGATTTGTTCCCCTCACCCTGTTTGTTTATATCCGGTGGGACCTGATCAAAGGCTCTGCTTTTGAAAATAGTCATATACCATGGCATTGGTACAGACTTCATAGAATGATTTATCAGTGATGGAAACCAAGGACATATCCCGTTTCCGGATATGGTGAACAGGTCCCTGCCGGATAATGATCCGCTGATATCGACCGGTGACCGTGGGAAATATCCCCGTGAAAAACAAATTTTTTTCCGATGAAACCCCGGGAATCATGCATTCAACGCTCTCAAGACGAATCTCCCGGGACAATTTTTCAAAGGCCAGGGAATGAAGTTCTATGCCATTGACATTATATCGGCTCAGAATATCATCGGCAGTGGAGGCCATGGCTTCGTCTGATTCTGTCTGGAACACATAATTATTAAAGGGAAGACTTCTGGTATTCATTTGTTTTCTTATGACCTTGGAGCATCCGGACAGACGATCAGCCAGATTAATGGCAGAAGATATCATGATCTCAAAATCTTCATCAAAAAAAAGAGTGGGAGCCTCATTGGCAAAGGTAATTCCGATACCGATCTCCAGAAGTGGAAGATGGTATTGCTGATTTCTAACATTGTAACGCTGTATGATCTGCAGAATCTGCACAGCAAGCCCACAGGCCCTGGCAACGCTGTACCATCCTTCGGGCATATCCTGACGTTCGTAGATGCCAAGGATCATGGCATCCCCTTCAATGAACACTTTAAACGCCCCATACTCGGCAAGCACCTCGGTGATGGGTTCAAACATATTCAAACTGAAGTAAGATGCCGGGTTTAAGCCCTTTTCCTTCATACGATGAACAATATCTGTGGACCCCCTGATATCTGCTTTAAGGATGGTATGGGTGATCACCGGTTTTTCCTGGGTGCTGATCTCGTGGGGAAGTAGAAATTCATAAAGGGTGTTGTTTACCCGGGATAACCGGAGATGTTTTTCATCTTGCGTCAGGTGAACCCGATCCATGGCATCTTTAAGGATTATGAAATTTTGGAAATCTCTGTGGTATCGAAAAAAACCCCTAAAAAATCGAACCAGATAGGCCTCTTTTTTTGCAGTACCAAGATATTTAATCCCCCGTTGACACCGTTTAAGGGGTCCCATGGGAAAGGGCACATGATTAATTTTTGACAATCGCTTGAGACGGTTGATAATCATTTTCCGGGAACCACGAACCAGCATGTATTGCAAAAGCACCTGGGGTACCAGAGGAGGGCAATAAACAGAACATATGGGGCGAATTTCAAAGGAGGCACAAATTCTTTTCATCACTCCGGCCCTTTGAAACTTTTTAAAAAAGAAACGCAACATGCGGTGCTGTTGTTTGGCCACCTGGGTTAATTTTTTTATTTCTTCGTTTTTATCACCCTGCTGCTTTAAAAACTTACAATGCTCACGGGTGGAAATAAAATCGAAAAGAATTTCGGCATTCTCTACCTGCTGTATCCACCCATCCACCATGTTTTCCCATATGGCCTTTCCATGGCTGGGCGAATTTTCATCATCCGTTTCCTGTCCCGGAGCCACCGGGTCTTTCTGTTGCCCGGAAAGCTCTGCCCTCCCCTTGGGGAGCATCTCCATGAATCGATTATGAATGGTGGAAAGTAAAACATCATACCGATCTGCATCATCAATTCGATTACCAGGCAGAATGTCATAGGTATCTAACATGAAATCGTCATCAATTTTACCGGCGTAAAGAAAGGGATTCAGAAAAAAGTCTTCCGGTAATAATGCATCGGTGCCAAAATTAGATTCCCTGATACCGTTGAGATCATGCTGATCAACGTCATAGATCTGGGAGAACACATGTTTTCCCACCCTGCGAACCACTTGTTTTTTATTCAATAAAATTTCAGAAAGCGCCGCCTTAAGGACTAGGGGATCTTCTCCTGTGCGCCTTCGTTCCATTTCTTTTTCCTGGATCATTTGCCGAAGGTTGGCCACAAAGGCACCAAAACCGCTGTTGATCTCCCGGATGACAAGGGCAGCAACTGCGGTGCGGACAATATAATCCACTTGAACCTGCCGCCGGACCTTTGCTTGATTAATGGCAGTGGTCATAAAGTCCCGGTAGGTTGTTTTAAATTGATCCCCGACAGCCTTGTCGCCCATACTCTTTTCAGCCCGGCCGTTTTGCTTACCGGGCATGGCCATCTCTTCCATGAGACAGAGAATAAATTCCTCCAGACTTCTGCAAAAGGCAGTGCTCAAGCAAACATCGTATCGGTTATTATCCACCCCCGGTGTCAGTCTGTCCAGGCGGAAAGGCATGGAATATTCCGTAAGATGAAAATCGTCCAGACCGGGGGGGCGGGAAAAAAGAAGGACCATTCAATTTACTCCATATTTTTTCAGTTTCAGCTGAAGCGTTCTTCTGGAAATACCCAGAATATCAGAGGTTTTTGTTCTGTTGCCCTGGGTCTCTTTCAGGGTTTTTAATATCATTTTTTTTTCCATCTCTTTCAGGGAGGTTTCCGAATTTTCCATGAAAGATGCATGATGTGGACTGGGGACTTCCGGCACTATGGATGCCGGAAGATCTTCAGGGGTAATCTGTGGCCCCCGGGTGAGAATGACGGCCCGCTCCACGGCATTTTCCAGTTCACGGATATTGCCAGGCCAGGGGTATGCAGAAAACAGATCCGCCACCGAGGCGGTGCAGCCGGTGATATGTCGCTGATTTGCCCGGCTGTATTTTTCAATGAAAAATCGGGTGAGAAGAGGGATATCCTCAGCTCTGTCCCGAAGGGGAGGCAGGGCAATACTGACAACGTTCAACCTGTAGAAAAGGTCTTCCCGAAATCGGTTTTCCTCAATTTCAGCGGCCAGAACTCTATTGGTGGCTGAAATCACCCGAATATCCACCCGGACGGTTTTTCCGGAACCAAGGGGTTCAAAGGTTTTTTCCTGGAGCACCCGGAGCAGTTTAGCCTGTATGGGCACAGCCATCTCTGCAATTTCATCCAAAAATATGGTGCCCTTGTCCGCCATGTGAAACCGGCCCTGACGACTTTTCAAGGCACCGGTAAAAGCCCCTTTTTCATGTCCAAAAAGCTCACTTTCAAGTAGTGACTCCGGTATGGATGCGCAATTGACCTTTATAAAAGGATTCTGAACCCTAGGGCTGGCGGCATGTATGGCGCTGGCAATAAGCTCCTTGCCCGTTCCGCTTTCCCCGGTAATCAACACAGATGCCTCCGAAGGGGCCACCCTGGCCACCAGATCAAACACCGTCTGCATGGCTTGACTTTCTCCTATGATCCCGGAAAAGCCATGGGGTTGTTCAATGGCTTCTTTGGGAGAATCCCCAGGCATTTTTTTCCCCCCCCGCAAGAGGATATTGTCCAGCAGGGGTATCAACGCGTCAATATCAATGGGTTTGGTGATATAATCCCTTGCTCCGATTTTCATGGCATCCACCGCCGCATCAATGGAACCAAAGGCTGTCATGAGCACAATGGGAATCCCCGGTCGCAGGGCAATCATGCGGTTCATGGCTGCAATGCCATCCATACCCTCCATCTTCACATCCATAAGCACCAGGTCAAAGGTTTCATTGGCTACTTTTTCCACCGCCGTCTCCCCGGAGCCCGCCGTGCACGCCTGGTATCCCCGTCGGGTCAACACCGCCGTGAGCATTTTTAAATGAGAGGCCTCATCATCCACCACCAGCAGTTTCATGTGTGTCATCTCCCGTGCCCTTGCCTTGACATGGGAAGGGCAATGGTGAACCGGCAACCCTTCTTTTTTCCCGGTACCGGACTTTCCACGGCCAGGGTTCCACCATGATTTTCTACTATTTTACGGGCAATAGCAAGGCCCAGCCCAGAGCCTTTATTCCCCCCACTGAAAAAGGGATTAAAAATCTGCTGATGATCCCCGAAGGCAATGCCCGGACCTTCATCTTCCACCCAGAGATATCCCCATGCAGCATCACTTTTACCCCGCCCTCCCAAGATGATGTGCTGCCCTGGTACGAGGACATTCAGGGCGTTGATCACCAGATTGAGCAGCACCTGCTTCATCTGATCCTCATCCACAACCAATGGGGGCATGCTCTCCTCAATGGTCATGGATATCCCAACCCCCTTGGAGCTGGCGTCCCCCTCCATGAGACGGAAAATATGGCACACAAGATCCGCTGCACGCACCGTTTTGAAATTCAGCTTCAGCGGTCTTGCAAAGGTGATGAGATCGGTAATCACCCCATTGATGCGGTCCAGCTCTTTGACCATGATCATGGCATATTCCCGGTGCTCCTCATGATCTTTAAACAGATGAACGAAAAACTGGGCAAACCCCCGGATGGAACTCAAAGGATTTCTGATCTCATGGGCCACACTGGCACTGAGCTGGCCGATGGCGGCGAATTTCTCATTTTTCTGAACCTGGCGCTGAAGACGTTGCATGCGCACCAAGTCTTTAAGGTAATTTCTGATTACAAAAACAAAAAACACCGCCCCGGCCCCCAGGGCCAGGAGAATGGCAATCATGATGCCTGCATGGTGAAGATCTGCCTGCCTGGCCTCCTGGTAAAGGTCCATGTTCAGTCCCATGACCACATAAAGATCTTCTCTACCATCAACTCCCGGGGAAATAGCCGCCGGACGCTGATCCATGTCTGTGGTCTCGCCAGGCCCTTGTGAAGGCGTGTCTGACAAAACAAATTTTCTTGTCAAATGCAGAATCGGTATATGTCCTTTAATTTCCCTTATTATATGGCTTTCCCGGAGCGGAGCCATGCCATGGGATTTAATCGTTTCAAAGGGAGTGCTCTGCTGACCGGAAGGGAGATAAACATCCCCGGTGCGGACATTCATGCAGTACAGATATGCTATATTTTCCGTTGCCCCAATGGTAACCATGATCTGTTCAACGGTCCTTTTAAATGATTGTCCGGTTTCTATCCTGGCACGGACATCGGTGTGCATGACATGGATGAGGGCATCCGCTTCCCGGAGAAGCCACTTAACGGCATTGTGCCGATCTCTGTCAAAATTCTGCCACGTGGACCAGGCAATAAATACAGTCATCACCACCACCACCACCAGAATAAAACCCGCTGGAAGAAAGAGTGTCACAGGAATCTTCAAATTTCCATCTGATAGATGCATACATGGTTTTATATCACACCACCGGAAAAAACTTTGAATATTTTTTTAAAAAAGAATAGTGTTTTAAACACCATGATCCTGTTTTTATATCACTTTTAAGGTCAGGAGACAGACAATGACAAAACAAGCCGTTCATCCAGGAAAACTTCTCACCCTTTCGGGTGCCTATTGGGAAACCTGTGCCCTGCACGGGGCTGTAAAGCTGGACATTTTCACCGCCATTGCTCCTGAAGGTACCACAGCCAAAGGTGTGGCCGAAGAAATCAACGCTGAACCCAGAAGCGTGGCCATGCTCCTCAATGCACTGTGCGCCATGGATCTCCTTGAAAAAAAGAAAGATCTTTACACCAACACCCCTCTTTCAAGCACTTTTTTATCCAAGGATTCCCCCCGGTATGTGGGTTTCATGATCATGCACCACCATCACCTGGTGGAATCCTGGTCTCGGCTGGACGAGGCCGTGATGTCTGGGCAGCCGGTCCGCGGCCGCATTTCCCATGAGGACGACACCCGGCGGGAAAGCTTTCTCATGGGCATGTTCAACCTGGCCATGGGAATGGCACCCACCCTGGTGCCCACCCTTGATTTAACAGGAAAAACCCGACTGCTGGATCTGGGGGGAGGCCCCGGCACCTATGCCATCCATTTTTGCATGCACAACCCGGATATCAGGGCAACGGTATTTGATCTGCCCACCACCCGTCCTTTTGCGGAAAAGACCATAAAAAAGTTTGACATGAGCCATCGTGTTGATTTTCAGGAAGGAAACTTCCTTGAAACACAGATTAAAGGCAGATACGATGTGGTGTGGATTTCCCACATATTACATGGGGATTCACCGGAAGATTGTAAGCGCATCGTTAAAAAGGCCGCCCGGGTGCTGGAACCGGGGGGCATGATGATCATACATGATTTTATTTTGAACAATGAAAAGGATGGTCCACTGTTCCCTGCCCTTTTTTCCCTGAACATGCTCCTTGGCACCCAGGGGGGGCAGGCCTATTCCGAGGATGAAATTCAAGGGATGATGGGGCTTGCGGGGATAAAAAATATTTACAGGACGTCCTATGAGGGCCCCATGATGTCGGGAATTATGGTGGGGACAAAGGATTTTGCCAGTTCATGATACATAATTTATCCCCATTTTCACCTGTCTTACCCTGCCACATAACATTTGTATGACAAGAAGCTCCCAACAGGCGAATATGGGGCACAGCCCAAAGGCCCGCATTACCAACCCGAAGATTTAGGTTCCAAGCATTGTATAGGCCACCCAGGCCAGATATGGTGGACTCCAATGTGTGAACAGCCATTGTGCTTGGATAAGCTCTGAAGATTTTAATTTATTTTTTAAAAAAAAATGAAAAAGCAGTTGCGGGTGGAACCTTTTTTTATACGCCTGCAAGACGTGTAAAAAAGTTACATCAGTCATAAATTAGCCTCAACCACTATGCTGCTAAATCCATTGATTGCTTTTTAAAGTAAATCTCATCGGGTGTCCAGTTGTTTAATGATTGATGGAATCTTTCCTGGTTGTAATAGGGGAACCAAGTTTTCAATCCGCTGCGAAGCTCAGCCCCATTTTGAAAGGTTCTCAGGTAAATGTAGTGATACTTCAAAGTCCACCATAATCGTTCGATAAAAATATTGTCCTGATAACGTCCTTTGCCATCCATACTGATTTTAATTTCATGCTTTTTAAGGGTACCGGTAAAAGCGTCACTTGTAAATTGACTCCCTTGGCCAGTGTTGAAAATGTCAGGGGGGCCAAAACGATGAATGGCTTCTTCCAAAGCATCCACACAGAAATCACTTTCCATGGTATTTGAAACACGCCAGGAAAGTACCTTATTATCCTCTTCGTTATAGAAGGGTACTACAATACTCAGATATGGCTTTGGGGGATGTGAATCCGCTGTTTTCTGCATTTGTTTTCCTGTTGTTTCATATTTTTTCCGATGGGGCAAAGGGAAAAATCACCGTGGCACTGCACCACTGTCCCGGCACACTGTCCATGATCACTCTGCCACCATGCAGAGTTGCTATCTTATCAACAATGGTAAGCCCGAGACCGGAGCCACCATACTTTTGGGATCGAGATTTTTCCACCCGGTAAAATTTTTTCAATACCTGTTTTAGTTCGGCTGTCGGTATCCCCATCCCGGTGTTCCAAACGGATATATGAATCTCATTATTTTTTTCAACACAATCCAGTTTTATTTTTCCTTCCTGCCGGTTGTATTTTACTGCATTGTCCACAAGATTAATGAGCAACCGCTGGATTTTTTCCCTGTCTCCCATCATCTGGTACCTAGAAGGCACTGCATTTTCAATTTCAATGCCGGATTGTTCAAACATTACCTCAAAATCATCCAGCATCCTGGTCACCATATGGCCCAGATCAAAACATTCAAGATGCAGGCTAGTTTTTTGATCAAGGGAGGATATATCCAGAAGATTTTTCACCAGTCGTCCCATGCGTCTTAGAATATGGGTCTGATTAATGAGTTGACTTGCGTATTCACGGGGCAGATCCCGACGTTCCATGGATCGCTCCATGAACAGCAAGAGCATGGTTATGGGGCTTTTCAGTTCATGGGCCGCATCGGCCACCAGCTGTTTTTGGCTGGCAAAGGAATGCTGCAGCCTGTCAAACATGCGGTTCAACGAATCTGCCAGATGGTACAGCTCATCAACATTTTCACCAAGGGGAATGCGCCGGGTCATGTCACTTGCACTGATCTCCGTTGCAAGGGTGTTTATTTCAATTATGGGCTGCAAAATTTTATTGGTAAGCAGATGACTCAATACCAACAGAAGAATCCCTGCCACACAAAACCCCATGACAACAATGGAAATCAATTCATCAATTTCCTGGTCAAGGGCCTCAACGGATCTTGCAATCTGAACAAAAAAAACCGTTTCAGCCACATTGATCTTGAAATGGTTGACCCTGAAAGTAAGGGTATTGTTGTCTCTTTTATTTTCCTGGTTTGACTCTCCTTGAAAAAGCAAACTGTTTTCCGGAACAGCAGCATCATAATTGTATTCTTCTTTGTTGGGTTGAAAGGGAATATCAATACGTTTTGCAAGTGTTGATGCAAACACTATTTTTTCGTTTATATCAAACACCTTTATCCAGTACTGCTGATCAAAATCAAGCAATTCTTCAAACAAATGGGCATCAAAGACGTTGCCTGGAACGTTCGCCAATGGCTTAAAATCTTCTCTTATGGCAATTTCCAGCTCTTCATCCAGTGTTTCATAGGCAAGCTCAGAGGCTTCAAACAAAATAATGGAGGCAAGCACCAGATTAATCAGCAGGCCAAGGGAGGTAATCCATAAATTTATTTTATGTCTGATCTGCACGCGTCATTCCCTTTCACTGGATGTGCAAGTTTTGGGTCTGCTCATAACATGGGCCAACGGGGTCAGGTGTGTGAGCTGGCACGCATATTTCATATCCATCCCCCCTTTGATGCTGCCAGATCAAAAATCTTCGCTTTTGGGGCTTACCACCTTTAGAAACCCGGCGGTTTTATCAAAAACCCCTTTTCGGTCACGGGTTCCGGGAACGCGTTATTCTTACCCCTCCACCATAGCCCCCTATTATGAAGAACTCATGAAGACACAAGCCATAAAGACGTATTGCATAGTCAAGGCTAAGCGTTAAGATGACAAATTCAAAAGCGTATTGCACATCGGCAATCCTAAAATGAAGTTTTGACCTTGCGGTAGACTCTTTTAAGGGAATCTGCAGTTTTCACAGCTCAGGTCGCAATTCTCCCCCCAAAGTAGCCCACGTTGTGAACAAGCCCGACAGAGAGTGTTACCTGAAGTTTATTTAACCATGGGGTGCTCAATCACAAAACCCAGCCCCCGCACGGTTTTAATAATATTTTTATCACTGGTTTTTTTACGGATATTTTTAATGTGCACGTCAATAAAATTGGACATGGTGAATGGATCAAAATCGTCTCCCCACACATGTTCGGCAATATTAAACCGGGAAACAACCCTATTTTTATTGTAAAGCAGAAACTCCAGTATTGAAAACTCCTTGGGGGTAAGAGGGATGGGAACCCCTTGCCGTGTAACACAGCGGGCAATGGTGTCCAACGCCAAATCCCCTGCCATGAGAATCGAATCGGTATTGTCTCCAGAGCGTCTCAAAAGCGCCCGGATTCTGGCCATGAGCTCATAGATGGAAAAGGGTTTGGCAAGATAATCATCGGCTCCACGGTCCAGACCCATGATTTTGTCTTCCAGGGAATCCCTTGCCGTCAGCATTAAAACAGGCGTGGTGATGTCTGCCTGCCTGGTCTCCTTTAAAACCGTCAGACCGTCAATTTTGGGGAGCATTATATCAAGCACTATCAGATCATAAACCCCATCAAAAATCTTATCCAGGGCTTCGGCACCGTCCTGGGCACTTTCAACCATGTAATGCTGCTCCACAAGGCCTTTGCTCAGATGGGATACAATTTCAGGTTCATCGTCCACAATTAATATTTTCATACATCTCCTTTAAATTATGATCGTGGAGGCCTTTAACGATAAAAACCTTATGCCTAACCTGGACAAGCCAGAACTCAAAAAGTTTCCTGATCCTCTTGCCCCAATAACACCAAAATCAGAGATAAGCGACTAATCAACGGGGCTCACAAGTTGCCTTGCAAGCCCCTGAGTCTTTAGCTCAGGGGCTGGTAATGATTATGACACATCTTGAAGGGCCATGGTCACAAAGGGGCTGGGGTCTTCATCCTGGTAGGTTTCCTTGATTTCCAGAATCTCTTTTTCCACGGCAAAGAAAGCGTCCACCACATGGGACGCAAAGTGACTCCCCCGTCCCTCACGGATGATGGCAAAGGATTTTTCCAGTGAAAACGGTTCCTTATACGGCCTCCGGGAGGTCAGGGCATCGAATACGTCGGAAATGGCCACGATCTGTCCCACCAGGGGAATTTTTTTGCCGGCAAGTCCACGGGGATAACCGCTGCCATCCCATTTTTCATGGTGGGCCAGGGCGATGATCTCGGCCAGGCGTAGATGGGGACTTTCCGCCTTCCCCAGGATGCGGGCACCCATGGTGGTGTGCTGTTTCATGATGACCCACTCCTCCGGGGTGAGTTTCCCCGGTTTGAGTAGAATTCGGTCGGGAATGCCGATTTTACCCACATCGTGCATGGGAGCGGCATGGAGAATACGAGTGCAGATATCCTTTCCGAAACCCAACTGGCGGGCCACGGCCGCTGAATAGTTGCTCATGCGCTTGATATGGGCACCGGTGTCCTCGTCCTTGTATTCCGCAGCTGTACTGAGACGATAAACGGTATCAAGGGCAGCCAGTTCCAATCTGGACATGGCAATTTTAAGATCCTGGGTTCGGCATTCCACTGCGGCTTCCAGTTCCGTCTGGTAGTGTTTCATGTAATCATGATAGGCTTTAACTTTTACCAGGGAACGAACCCGGGCAGTCAGTTCACTTTTGTCCACGGGTTTGGTTAGAAAATCATCGGCCCCGGCTTCCAGGGCTTTCACCCGGGCCGTTACATCCTGAAGGGCCGTCACCATCACAATGGGAATGGCCAGGGTTTTTTCCTGGGATTTCACCTGACGGGCCACCTCATATCCGTCCATGCCTGGCATCATCACATCCAGCAGGATCACGTCAGGAGAGATTTCATTAAGCAATTCCAAAGCCTTTTCGCCATTTTCAACCAGCTGTACCTGGCACCCCATGGGGATAAGCATGGCCTCCATGAGACGCAGGTTACGGGGCTCGTCGTCAACCACCAGTATGGTGGGAGAATCAGGGATATTTATCATTTTTCACTTTCCTTTTGTGTAGCTGAAAGTTGTTCTTGGGGATACAGGATCTCCTCATCCGGGACCAAAGGAATGGTAAAGCAGAAACAACTGCCCTTTTCCAAACCATCGCTATGCACCCATATTCGTCCTTTGTGCATCTCAACAAAGCGTCTGACCAAGGGAAGGCCCAGGCCCGTACCCGGGGTTTTGTCGGTAATACCGGCCTCCACCTGAAAAAAGCTCTCAAAAATCTTATCCAGATGATAGGGTTCAAGCCCGCTGCCCGTGTCACGAATGCAGATTTCAACACCCCGTGTACCCGGAGGTGTGCAGGTTCCCGAAATATCCGACGATGCACTCTCTTTACCAGGTACATCGGATGGCGGACAGACATCCGGCACGATACGACCAGTGATGGTTATGGTGCCGCCCTCGGGGGTGAATTTTGCGGCATTGGAGAGCAGATTGTTGAAAATCTGCTTGAGTTTGAGGGCATCGGCATGGAGACGGATGCCGCTAAACGTTTCGGGCAGCTCCCGGATCAGGCGTATCTGTTTTGCCGCCATCATGGGTCCGGTAATTTTAAGAGACGCTTCAATAACCGGATCAAGGGCCGTGGGGGCGGCTGAAAACCGCATCTGCCCGGCCTCCACCTTGGAAAGATCCAGGATATCATTGATCAGGGCCAGCAGATGACGTCCAGACTGAAGTATGTCATCCACGTACTCCGACTGACGCTCGTTCAAAGGACCAAAAAACTGATCAAACAACACCTCGGAAAATCCGATGACGGCATTAAGGGGGGTACGCAACTCATGGCTCATGCTGGCAAGGAAATTACTTTTGGCGATGTTGGCTTTTTCGGCTTCAGCTTTTGCGGTACGCAGCCGATCTTCGGCTTGTTTACGCTGGGAAATATCCTCCACCACAGATATGAAATAGCGGGGGGTGTCGTCAGGATTGCGCAACAGGGAAACGGTAAGGTTGCACCAGACTGGATACCCATTTTTGCGGATGTATCGTTTTTCCATGGAATATCGAGAAATTTTACCATCAATTACCTTTTGAAGACGTTCCATATCCACGTTCAGGTCATCGGGATGGGTAATCTCCTGGAAATCCATGAACTTCAACTCCTTTCGCTCATACCCCAGGATATTACAAAGCCGTTGATTGACGCGTATGAACCTTCCTTCGGGGGAGACATGGGCGATACCCACAGCGGCCTGTTGAAATGTGCTTCGAAACCGGGCTTCGGATTTGTGCAGAGCCACGGCCACCTTTTCCCGACGATCGATCTCCTTTTTCAGATGGTCATTGACCTGGGAAAGGTGTTGGGTCCGCTGTCGCACCTGTTCTTCCAGCACGTCATTGGCCTGCTGAATTTCCTGATACAGCTGTCGGGTAATTATTTCCGCAGCAATGTGGGTGGCAAACACCTCTATGAGTTGGAGATCTTCGGCGGTAAATCCCTTGGGATGTTCGCAGTTACTGATATAAATGGCGCCTAACAGCTTATTTTTATAAAGGATGGGGGTACCAAGGAATGAGCCCATGGGGGGATGACCATGGGGAAACCCCTGGAATCGGGGATCCTGGTGCATGTCCTCAATCAGGATGCTTTTCTGTTCCTGGAGCAGTGCCCGGACCAGCCCGGAGCGGGGCGGACAGCGGGGGATGGCCCGGTGGACCTCAGAGGAAAATCCCACGGAAAAAAACTCGGAAATTTCTCCATCCTCATCGGTCAGGCCGATGGCAGCGTACCGGGCTTTGATGAGATCCTTGGTTGATGTCAGGGCCAGGGTGAGCATTTTTTCCAAATCCAGACTGCCGGAGAGAAGACTTGTGGCCTGGAAAAGACCGTCTTTCAGGGTGAGGAGATTCTTGTGAAGCTGCGTGTTTCTTTTACGTATCACCATGTGTCGGGCCACGCCCCAGGACACCAGGGTGGCGACCCCGGTGAACACGATTAGAATAAATACAAGGCGCAGGTTCTGTGAACGCAAGGTGGCCTGGATCTGATCCCCGGGGGTATGGTAAATGATCTTCCAGGCCAACGGCTCCGGGCTGTCAACCAAAATCTCCTTACCATCGGAGTTGTTTTGTTTCAGGAAGGTGTGACAGTCCCGTACCGGATAAAGGGTGATAAAGGAGAAAAGACCATTGGGGGTCATCACCTGCCCTTCTTCCTGGTGGGCAATGGCTTTTTCCCATGCCTGGGGGAAACGGTTTTGAAAGGTAAATTCTGACCGTTCTTTGAACATGAAACCCCATTCCGTTTCCGGCCGGTCGCTGAGAAGCCAGTATCCTTCCTGGTTGATCAAGTGAGGATTGATGGAAAGTTTCCCTTCTGGGTAGGAGTGCCGCATCCGTTCAAGGAAATATTTGCCTTTGTAATTAAGAATGACCATGCCTCGGTATTGCCCGTTGCTATTGTAAAGGGGCGTGGCAATACGGATCATGGGTTTGAAGGGGCGTTCAATGACCTTATTTTCCACGTTCAGGTCCAGGGGAGACACGAAAACGGCATTGGGGGGCAGTTTTCGGGTCTCTTCCACATAATAGCGGCCCGCCTTGTTCTGCAGATCCAGCGAAGGGACCTGGAATACCGTGTGATCTGTGCTCTGGATACGGATTCGTTCCATGCCCCGGTGGTCGATGAATCGAATCTGATCATATGCCCTCTTGTTCCGGGCCATGGACAGGGCCAGGCTGCTGAAGGGAAGCAATTCCGATGAATCACCATTTTCAATAAATCGGCCCAGGTTCTCCTGCTGGGCCAGCACCATAAGATCCGAAGTGATGGAACTGAAAATGTCTACCATGGCGGTGTAGTGAATCTTCACCTCCTCCTTCTGCATTGTTTCCAATTGAAGGATAAAAGACCGGCGTTTGGCCAGGTGCTGGGGAACAAAGAGCAGAGGGGCCAGAAGAAGGCAAATGCTGAAATAGATCAGGAAAAACCCGCGCATCTCCTTGAATTGGATGGGTTGTTCCATCTGGGATGCCGTCATGTTAAGATGCATCAAAAAACCGATCCACAAGGTTAACAAAATCTCGTGTGTTAATGGGTTTGGTCATGTAATCGTCACATCCGGCTTCCAGAATGATCTTTTCATCCCCTTTCATGGCCCATGAGGTCAGGGCCACCACCGGGATGGAACGGGTTTCCGGCAATTCTTTAAGCTTGCGGGTGGCTTCCAGGCCGTCCATTACCGGCATCTGAATATCCATGAGAATCAGCTGGGGAAGATATTTTACAGCGGCCTTAATGCCTTCAAGACCATTTACCGCTTCCACGGTGCGGTATCCCTTGTACTGAAGCAGATCCTTTACCAGTTTTGCGTTTTTTTCGTTATCTTCTATGATCAAAATCAGTTTGTCGTTCATGAATCAAAGATCCTTCATTTATCGGTGATAAGCGCCTGACATCACCGTAGTCGTGGTCACGGATGATCTCCTGCTGGGGTGTGGACAGAGGACATCTTAATTATTCAGCGCCATCACAAGTAACAATTCTTAATTATTATCAATATTAGATATCAAAATCTCTATTGTTAACACGTTATAAATACAAAACATAAATGACGATAATATGCAAGTTAAGCGTCAAAAATTTACGTATACAAACACTGCTCTGAAGCCTGCATTGGAATTATTTTGACGATCCAATGCCTGGAATGCCTGGGTCACATCTCCTATCCTTGCCTGGCCATGGTCATAAAGGGGCTGTGATATTTATCATTTTTCAAGTTCCTCTTGTGTCACTGAAAATTTTTCTTGGGGGGTATGCAGACCATCCTCATCCGAGGCCAGGGGAATGGTAAAACAGATGCAGCTGCCCTTTCCCAAACCGTCACTGTTCACCCATATATGCCCTTTGTGCATCTCCACAAACCGTTTAACCAGGGGAAGGCCCAGGCCGGTGCCCGGGCTTTTGCCGGAAATGCCGTTTTCCACCTGAAAAAAGCTCTCAAAAATTTTATCCATATGCCGGGGGGCCAGACCGATGCCCGTGTCCCGGATGCAGATTTCAACACCCGGCACAGCCTGTGAGGTGATGGTTTGTGAGGCATTCAGAGGTGCATGGTCCTCTCCAGATATCTTGGATGGAGGACAGACATCCGGCACGGTTTTACCGGTGATGGTTATGGTGCCGCCCTTGGAGGTGAATTTAACGGCGTTGGAAAGCAGGTTATTGAAGATCTGCTTGAGTCTGACAGGATCGGAATGGAGATAAATCTTACTGAATTCTTCCGGCAGATCGCGGATCACCTGGATCTGTTTTTCCTTTATCATGGATTCGGTGATTTTCAGGGATTCGACCATCACCGGTTCAAGGGCGGTGGAGACGGGTGAAAAACGTGTTTCTTTTGTCTCCTGCTTGGAAAAATCCAGGATGTCATTGATCAGGGTCAGCAGATGTTGTCCCGATTGAAGGATATCGTTTAGGTATTCCACCTGTTCCTTTTTCAATGGACCGAAAAATTGATCCAGCAATACCTCGGAAAACCCGATGACGGCGTTCAGGGGGGAACGTAACTCATGACTTATGCTGTTAAGAAAATTACTTTTGGCCATGTTGGCCTCTTCTGCTTCGATTTTTGCGGCGTACAGCTGGGCTTCGGCTTTTTTGCGCTGGCTGATATCCTCCAGCACCGAGATAAAATAGTGGGGGGTGCCGTCTGAATTGCGCAGCAGGGATACACTACGGTTGCACCAGATGGGATGACCGTTTTTGTGGATGTAGCGTTTTTCCATGGCGTACCGGGAAATTTTGCCGTCAAGCACCTGCTGAACCAGGTCAAGATCCTCCGGTAGATCACTGGGATGGGTGAGTTCCTGAAGGTCCATCTGCAGCAGTTCACTGCGATCATAGCCCAGGATATGGCAGGCTCGTTCATTTATTCGGATCACTTTTCCTTCAGGGGACACATGGGAGATGCCCACGGCGGCCTGCTCAAAGGTGCTACGGAAGCGGATTTCAGATCTTTGCAGGGCCTCGGCCACCTTTGTCCGGCGCTGGATTTCCTTTTTCAGCTGCTCATTGGCCTGGGAAAGGCGCTGGGTATGCTTTATCACCATGTAGCGTGCCCCGCACCAGGACATCAGAGTGCCGCCCCCGGTGAACAGGATCAGCATGAACGCAAGGCCCATATTCTGAGAGTTCAGGGTGGCCTGGATCTGTTCCCGGGGGGTATGGAAAATGATTTTCCAGGCCAATGGGTCCAGGCGGTCCGCAAATATCACTTTAATATCGACTCTATGTTGTTTCAAGAAGGTGCGGCATTTCTGTACCGGGTAAAAGGTGGCAAAAGAAAAAAGACCATTGGGGGTCATCACATGTCCTTTTTCCTGGTGGGAAATGGCCTTTTCCCACGCCTGGGGGAAGCGGTTTTGAAAGGTGAATTTTGACCGTTCTTTCAACATGAAGCCCCATTCCGTTTCCGGCCGATCACTGAGAAACCAGTACCCTTCCCGGTTGGTCAAGTGAGGAATGATGGAAACGTGCCTGCCTGGGGTGGTTTGCTTCATACGTTCAAGGAAACCTTTGCCTTTGTAATTCAGAATGACCATGCCCCGGTATTGCCCGTTGGTATTGTAAAGGGGTGTGGCGATGCGAAGCATGGGTTTGAAGGGGCGTTCAATGAGGTTATTTTCCTTATTCAGGTCCAGAGGAGACATGAAAATGCCATTGGGGGGCAGCTTCCGGGTTTCTTCCACATAATGGTGGTGGGCCTTGTTCTGCAAATTCTTCGAAGAAACCTGAAAAACGGTGTCCCCTGTACTCTGGATACGTATTTGTTCCATGCCCCGGTAGTCGATGAATCGAATTTTATCATATACATTCTTGTACTGGTTCATGGACAGGGCCAGGCTGCTGAAGGACTCCAAATCCGCAGGGTCACCAGTTTCAATAAAGCGTTTCAGGCCCTCCTGGTGGGCCAGCACCATGAGATCTGAAGTGATGGAATTGAACATGTCCGTAATGACGGCGTAGTGAAGATTCACCTCTTCCTTCTGCATGGTTTCCAGCTGAAAGAAAAATACCCGGCGCTGGGTCAGGTACTGGGGAAGAAAAATTACAAGGGCCAGAAGAATGCAGATGCTGAAATAGATCAGGAAAAATCCGCGCATTTCCTTGAATCGGATGGGCTGTTCCATCTGGGATGTTGTCATGTTAAGAGGCATTAAAAAACCGATTCACAAGGTTAATAAAATCTCATGTGTTAATGGGTTCGGTCATATAATCGACACATCCGGCCATCATTGCTTTGCCGGCAAGGTTGCGGGTGTTTCCTGTAACAGCAGCAACTGTTCCAGCATCACGTCCAGGGTGTCGGAGTCATGCCCGGAAAAACTGGCAACCCGAAGGGGAGTGGACTGTCGGGTGGAAAACGTGTTCAGAATCCGATTAATGCGATCACAAAAAACGCTACCGCCAGAGGTGTCGGTTTCCTGGAGGATAAAGACAATGCTCTCCTTGAGCTCAAATTCCGCGTAGTCGTGGGTACGAATGCTCTTTTGCAGGGCCGTGCGCAGGGCATCACATTTCGATTGATGGATATCCTTACTGGGCCAGACCCGGCAGATGGTGTAACAGCGCTTGTGACGCCTGGACAGCGCGTGTATGCGCTGGAGATGTGTCAACAGTTCACTGTCCGGTAAGAGCCGCTCCCATTGTCTCCGGGCCTTGGAATCGGAGGCGAGTCTGTTGCCTGATGCCGTCATAATGGGCAGCTGAAGGGTAAATCGGCTGCCCTTGTCCGGTCCCGCACTGTGGGCAGTTATGGTGCCTCCATGGAGTTTGGCCATTTTTTTGCTCAGGGGCAACCCCAGGCCCGTACCTGAGGTGTTGGCCCGGATGCCCGCCGATGTCTGGTAAAATTCATCAAAAATTTGAGGCAGATCTTTGGAGGAAATACCGATGCCGGTATCTGCGATGCTGATAATCAGGCGCGACTGGTTTCCCATACGCCCGACAACCTCTCTTATCCAGTCTGGAGGGATGGGGGCGGTATCGGAAATATGACCAGGATCCAACACCATCATATCAATGGTGATAGCGCCCCCGTCCGGGGTGAATTTAACGGCATTGGAAAGAAGGTTGAAGACAATCTGTTTAAGTTTGCGTTCATCGGCGGGCAGGGTAAGTTTGTAGCACTGATCTTTAAAATCAGTTTTCACCGTAATGCCATGATGGGCTATTTTTTCTTTGAGCATGACAAGACCCGTGTGAATCACATCGGTCACCTTGACCGTTGAGATCTCCAGTGTCATTTTACCAGCCTCCACCTTGGACAGGTCCAGGACATCATTGATCAAAGATAACAGATGCCGTCCAGCACCGAGGATGTCGTCGATGTATTCACTCTGTTTATCCGTCAAAGGACCAAAAAACCTATCCTGAAGCACCTCTGAAAAGCCGATGATGGAATTCAGGGGTGTGCGCAACTCATGGGACATGCCTGCCAGAAAATCGCTTTTAGCGATGTTGGACGTCTCGGCCGCCTGCCGGGCTTTCTCCAACTCAAGAAGCATACGCTTGTTTTCGGTAATATCTTCCTTGACTGCCACATAATGGGTAATGGTGCCCCGGGAATCGCGCAGAGGAGAAATGGACGCATGTTCCCAGTACAGGGTACCATCCTTCTTTTTATTGCAGAATTCTCCCCGCCACTCCTTTCCCTGGTTCAGGGTCTCCCACATCTCCAGGTAAAAGGCTTTGGGCTGGATTTCGGCGTTGAGAAGCCGGGGATTGAGTCCGATGACCTCGGCCACGGCATATCCAGTGACTTCACAGAATTTTGAATTGACATATTCAATGGCACCATCCGCATCGGTGATTACCACAGAGGCGGGACTCTCTTCCACGGCCCGGAGGAGTTTTTTTATTTTCTCTTCCGGATGTCCGTTTATAAAAAAAGAGGGGAGCACATCACCTCCCTGCCCCTCTGCAGTTTCTTCAAGGGTGCAAAAGCTACAGGAACAGCTTCCCGCTGGTTCCGATGCTTCCTGGGGCACCGTCGGGCAGGAGGTCTCTTTGGAGGCGGCGCAGAGAAGGTCCAGCACCCTGACTGGAGTCTCTGCCTGAATCAGCAGATTTTCCCCCGGAATTTTCATGAACCCCTGATCCATGGCATGATCCAGGAAACCGGTAAGACGATTCCAATAGTGGTTAACGTTTAAAAGAGCGCAGGGTTTGACATGAAATCCCATCACGCTGAGAGTGAGTACCTCAAATAACTCCTCCAGGGTGCCAATGCCCCCGGGCAAGGCAATAAAGCCGTCAGAAAGCCTGATCATAAGACGCTTGCGCTCCTGTATGGTATTCACCACGTGAAGCCTGGACAGATCAGGATGAAAATTTTCCTTATCCTTCAGGGACTGTACCGTAACGCCCACCACCCGGCCTCCGGCACACAGGGCTTCATCTGCCAGCGCTTTCATCAGCCCGGTGTTGGCCCCCCCATATACGCAGGTCATGCCGCGGCGGGCCAGCTCCCGGCCCATGTCCCGGGCTGCCTGCACATAAAGCGGGTTGGTGCCTTCATTGGAGCCCAAAAAAACACAAATGGATTTCATCAAAATATCATACTCCATACAAAAATTTAGGATTTTGTTACACAATCAGCCATTCAGGGAAGAGATCAGGCTCACGTTATTGATACTTGTACTTAAAGTGAGCAGGCCAAATAGGGAAAGATGGGGTGCTGGCCGACTATTTAATCCAAAATTTGGCAAATTTAAATGCCCATATTAAGCGCATTTAATGCTTTTTAAGGCACCCATCATATGAACAAAAAAATAGTGTACACTTTTTAAGGAATCGGTCTTAAAACAAATTACCCATTTTGCTATATCCGGGAGCGCGGACGTCTCGTCGGCGTTCCCAGGTAAGAACATTGCTCTACTAAAGTGTAAAGCGGGAATGAAATATTCCCTTTTTAAAAAAATCCCAGAAACGAAACAGTTGGTCTTTTAATCACAAACAGGAAAATAAAAATGCCAAAAATACAATCAAACTGTCACTTATAACATGCTTTGTTTTGCATTGCCATAATAAAAGAAAGAATGATATCATCCTTGGTATAAATTATGATAAATATTCGCCCAACCCGAATATTTACAAATTGTGTGTGTCTGCATTTTGCTTTGTATGCACCTTTATCATCCGCAATACCACGCAATACCAATGGAAAAAAAATAAAACCATTGATTGATCTTAGAAGTGATAGGGTAACAAAACCCAATGAGGCCATGCGCGACTGCATGGCCCGGACCGAGGTAGGGGACGATGTTTCCGGTATTCTGGCGGCGGCCGGACTGTATGCACTGGAAAACAATGTCCAACGGCTGGCCCTTGATCATGAGAATGCCGCACGCCTTGCAACAGGTCTTTCCGCCATTGACGGCATGGACATCTCCCCGGATTCCGGGCAGACCAACATGGTATTTGTTTCCACACGGAGAAAAGGGAACGGTCTGTCATCCTTTATGAAGGAAAGAGGCATACTGATCTCCGGTGAAGATCATCTCCGGCTGGTCACCCACCTTAACATCAGCTCCAGCGTCATTGAGGGCTTTAAAGCCTTTTTCAATTCACAGAAGAGATAAACGAAACCCATTACCGAATACCCCTTATGACAGCTTCCTCCTGCAACAACCACTATTGAAAATGGCATTATGCTGACCCCAAAAGCAACCCCCAGCACTCACTTCCAAAGGCCACCCGGTCCCGCCTTTTCCATGCATGGCAAAGGCCATGTATAGAAAAGCCCTGGGTCAAAGCGAAATGACACGGAAGCGATGGGAATGTCTTTGGAAAATCGGATCATCTGATCAACACGCGTTTTTAAGCCGTTCCAGCACATAGGCCACGTAAAGATCTGCGGCATCCATACCGGTGGCCGTATGGATGCCTTTAAATCCACCAAAGGCGGACACTTCAAACACCACAGGACCTTCGGATGTCTCGGCGACATCCACGCAGGTGAAATCAAGCCCGAACAGGGCCTGGGCGCGATGGGCAAGGGCAATGATATCCGGTGACGGCTCACAGGCCCTGTATTTTCCACCGGACCGGGTGGTGGTATTCCATGAAGCCCCCTGAGCACATCTGGCATAGGTGGTAAGATATTTCCCGCCAAGAAAGACGAGCCCCAAATCCTGGCCGCCGAAATCCACTCTTTTCTGGATGTACATCATGCCATATTTTTCAGAAAAGGATTTAATTCTCTGGCGACAATCACCCGCCGGCTTCATCACTTCCATCCCCCTGGCCTTGGAAGAGAACATGGGTTTTAAAACGGCTTCCCCGTAGGTCTCCACCACTTTAAATGCCTTTTCCGTATCTTGGGTAATGGTGGTGGGCGGCATGGGAATACCCCCATTTTTCAGGGTCACGGTGCAGCTCAGCCTGTTTAATACCCCAATGATACGCCGGGGATCTGAAAAAACAGGCACCCCCCGCCCCTGAAGGAATCTTAATATTTCAAGGTTATCCAAAAGACCCGGTGAATAATGTGGCCCTGCTTTTTTAACCATAAGGGCATCCAGCCGGGAAATATCCATCTCTTCATGCCAGACATTGCCGGTGCCAAGATCCAAGGAAACGTGCTTGAAATCGATAATAAGGCGAAATCCGGTTCTCCTTTCAACGGCATCGGCCAGTCTTTCCGAAGACCAGCCCCCCGGGGTTCCCACCACCCCTATTTTTATCATGATTTTTTCTCCATTTCGAAAAACCTGAATCCAATTTTTCAGTTATAAAGCAGTATTTCCCTTGGAAATTCGAAGGTCTCCCAGGGGTTACCCTGATGATCAATTATCCGGGCCATCAACTGGCCAGCATTGCTGGACATATCCCTTGCAAAGCCCCTGTTCAACTCAAAGCGTGTGGAAGTCAAAAAACATCTGGCAAGTGCAAGGCTCAGTCTGGCCTCAAAGGTCTTATCTCCCTTGAGAAGCGCAAAACTTCGAAAGATCTCATAAAATTGATCTGAAACCCTGTTTAAGCGGGCACGAAGATCTGCCTCAAACACCGGCATCCTGAAATTTGAAATCAGAAAAACGGCGGCATCCTGAACATAATCTCCATCCTGGGAGCGGTACAGGTCAATGTAATGGATTTTTTGCTCGTCATGATTATAGACAATATTATTTGTATTAAAGTCGCCATGGATAAACACAGTGAACGGTGCTGGCAATGCGTTTTCAAGGCTCTGGCAGGTTTTCACAAGGTCGAAAGTGGGGGTGCGGTCTGGCCCCTTGCGGGAACGACGGGAGCGGAAAAATTTAGGATGAACCCGATCAACTGCGGCAAGGCGATCCATGAGCTGTTTCATGTAATCGGTCTGGAAAACCTGGGGCGTCAAGGTTTTGTTCCATACATCCATGAGGGTTTGCTCCAAAACAAATGTGACATTGTCCATCACTTCGGGACTTTCCGTTAAAAATACCTGATCCAAGGTACACCCGGCAAGATATTCCACCAAAAGGGAGGCGGTCCTGTATTTTTCATAATATCCCAGCACCTTTGGCGCAAGCCCGGGGTAAATATCCTCCCACCTTTGAATATTGCCCCTTTCCTTCTGAATCTTTCCGATCTTTCCTTCCTTGAAAATCCCCTGGGCTTTAAAACCCGATGGTTTTTTCCGGCTCACCTTGCTGATGCGACACCCCGAACGGGACCCCCAGATGGATGCAAAATCAATGTCACCCAGACTGCCTTTAAATCCCGATTCCGTCAGGGTTTTTTCCAGGGCCTCCACCTGGCGGATTTTAATGCGATCCCCCATGATGGCAAAAATAAGCGCCTCTCCAATGTTTAAAATGGAGTCTCCGATGCGTTCCAGGTATCGAAAAATAAAGATAGTGGTGACCAGGTTGGTCACCTCATCCCCTTTTTTAAGATCTTCCAGAAGAATATTAAAGGTTTGGGCCCACATGTCGTCAAGCTTAAATTCGGCGCGGCAGATCTCCAAGGCCTGGGAAAGGTTCCCATGGTCAAAGACCCAGGTAACCCTGTGTATACTGGTTTGAATTTCCATAAACATGGACTGGTAATCATATTTCTGGATAAAATCCTTACTGGTGAGGTATTGGGTCTGACGGGCAATGTTCACACAGAAATCGGCAATCCGTTCAAGATTGACACAGATAATATGAAGTGCCCGCATACGATTCAAGGGTGCCATATCCGGAGATTTTGCCATATGATAAATATTTGAAAAGCAGGCGTTTTCCACGGTGGTCTTTAAATTGTCGATGTAATCGTCCTTGGCGGTTATCTTTTCCAGCACATCAATATTAAAATCAGAAAGCAGGCCATGGGTGAGCATAATCTGATTTTCCGTCTCAATGGCGAGCAGCTTGAAATTCCCGATGATATCCTGCATGATGCGTCATTACCTTTATGGTAGATTATATGTTTTCTGGGGTTTGGTCAAAACATGGGCCACTTTGGGCTGGGGTCCGCCCTTGGCGATTTTTTATACAAAACTCATTATAACATTCTGTAATAATGAGACTTTCAATTTTCGTTGTGGCAGAGGGTTACTGCCATGCATGTTTTATATGAAAAGGCAGCCTCCAAGGCAACCTCAGCAGAGCCGCCCCCTCCGATGGGCAATAGGAACCGGACAGTTGAGCTGTCTACAATTCCGGTCCGGGACCATTGCCCGTCGGGGGGGCGGCGGCATATTGCCATTTGGCTCCGCGTCTGCGACCCATTATTCGTTGTGTCCGGCAGGACATGCCCTTTATATGGACAAGCGGATCTTATATTCTTCAATCACCCGTTTTCGGCTTACGTTACCCTTGATAAGTTGTTTTCCGATGTCAAGATCATCCCAGGGGGGCTGCACGCCTATTTCGCGTTGCGCTTTGGTGGGATCCTGGGTATCAGTATCTTTTATTTTTTCTCCAAAATGGGTATCGTCTCCCATTAATATCAGCAATTTCCGACCGAAACGGCCCTGTTTTTCGTTCATCCCCTGGATCACGGATATAAGAAAATCAGTATAGCGATGGGACTGGGGATTCCAGACCTCCACCCCGTCCACATCGTAGCCCGCCAGGAGCACTGGCCAGAACTGCTCGGGATGGGGAATGATAATTCCGGCGTTAAGCGCCCTGGCCTCTTCAATTATCTCAGAGGTTCTGAAAAAATACTTCAGAGAAAAACCGGCCTTAACGATTTTCTTCACCGCCGTCAAATAGGTCTGTACCCTGTCAATAAAGGGATCTCCATATTCAGGCCGTAACAGATCAAAAAAATTCCTCAATACCTTGTTTTTCATGGCAGATGGAGGAAGCTCGGAGTGGTTTTGATCAATGAGGGTTTCTATTTTTTTCACATATATCCGCACAAAATCAATCAAGTCAGCATCTGCACCTGTCTGGCGGGCAGCCTTTTCAATCCGATCTTCCCGGGGCCGGATAATGGTATCCATAAAGTCAAACAGCTGGGAAGAACGATACCTGAAGGTATGATCCAGCATTTTCTTCAACGTATGCGCCTTTCGGACATTGGCTTCCTTAAAATGCAGCAGCAACTGTACCTTCTGGTTAAACCCTTTGGAATAACAATCCACTTCAACACCGGCAAACCCGTCAAACGCCAGAATCTCATTGTGCTGGGTGGGAATGATCAATTCATCTTCCCGATGGGGAAAAAGTTGATCCAAACGTTGTGAAATCAACTCCATGGGAATAAATTCTGGATGCCAGTGAACAGCCAGAACCGATGTCTGACGTGGAAATCGTTTTTCGGGAAAAACAATTCTGTTTTTCTGTTCTGTATTGAGGGTAAAGGAGACCACTTCGAAGAAAAAATCATAATCCTCCTGGGTGATCTCCCGGGGAATCTTTTCAGATTTACCCCAGACAGCTTTCAGGTTCGGCTGATGCGTTGACTGTTTCATGATTTTATGTTTTTACGATTTTGGCCCGTCATCCATGGAAAATGCATCATTGAAAATGTCAATAAGCCGGGCATTCTGGCGCATCATCATCAAACAATTACCGCTGATGGCATAAAAGAGAATACTCAACCGGGTCTTGGAGGAGTCGTCTCTGATACGCTGGATCTGATTTTCATTACAGGTGTTAATCAATGTTTTCATATTGTTGAATTCTGCAATGATATTCTCATGCTGGAGCAGTTTTTTTTTATTAAATGCCTCTTCCATCATGGACAGGATGTTGACCACACAGGCTCTTATCTGCTTCAGCTCTTCTATCTGTACCGGCAAAAGCCCCGAGTGGCGGTTGCTCACATGGCGGGTGGAGCGGATAATGATATCCCTGTGGCCATCAGAAAGCTTCTGAAGACGTCGGATAATCTGATAATAATTATAGGAGGTTTTGATATCTTCCTGCTGCAGCAGTCTCAGAACCTTAAATATATTGGCAATGATGATATTGGTCCACAGCTGAAATTGCTTCACCCGGTCACGTTCCTTTCTCAAACTGTCCAGATCTTCTTCAAAAAGGGCATCAAAGCCGATAACAAGGGACTCCCGGATATTTTTAAGGAGATAGGCAAGATGATCGAATGTATCAGAAACGGCATCCTGAAAATTATTCACCTCGTTCATGGTGAAGATATTGATCTCATCTTTCTCTTGTTCACGGCTTTTATGCTTGATCTGATTTTTCCAGATAAGAAAACCTGCCATGACCACAAGGCCGATAACCCCCAGAATCTGAAAATGAAAAAGAACCAGGGCAAACACAAACGAAACCACAAATGCAATCAGGGCCGTCATGAACCAGCCCCCGATGACAGTCAGAACACCGGTCACTCTATAAACGGCACTCTCTCTGCCCCATGCCTGATCTGAAAAAGAGGAGCCCATGGCCACCATAAAGGTGACATAGGTGGTGGATAGCGGCAGTTTGTACGAAGTTGCCAGCGATACCACGGCACTGGCCACCATGAGGTTCACCGATGCACGAATAAGGTCAAATGACGGTTTATCTTTATGATTTAAGGCAACAGAAGCTGTGACGGGATTAAATCTCCTGGCCACGGTAATGCGAATCTCTTGGGGAATCAGCCGCTTTATGGAACCAAAGGTCGAATCCACCATATTAACGATTTTTCGGGAAAGCCAGATGGATTCAAATCGTTCGGTGCCCTCATCTTGCTGCCCCAGACTTATTTCTGTCTCTGTTACAGTTTTGGCTTTTCGGGAAAGCCAGAGGGTAAGAACCATGATGGCCCCGGCCAGGAGCAGAAGAACGGTATGGGAATGAATCTGTTTACTCAATGCCGTCATGGCGATACCCATGGGGTCCGTGGAGGCTATGGCCGTCTGATAGGCATTTAACCCTGCCAGGGGAACCCCGATGAAATTCACCAGGTCATTGGCGGCGAAAGCCATGGCCAGGGCAAAGGTTCCCACAAGAATAATAGGTTTTAAAATGTTCACCTTGAAAAAGCTCAACATCACCTGAAAAATAACCGCAGACACGCCAAAGATAACGCACATGATCAAAAAAGAGTGCCCTTTAATCCAGGTCACCATCCCGGGAGTCATGAAGGTGGAACCCTTGGCACCCTTGATTAAAATAAAAAAGGTAATGGCCGTCATGGCCACCCCGCCCCACACGGCACCATATTTTTTCAAACGGGGTTCATAATCAAAGGTGAAAAGCAACCGGGAAAAAAATTGAACCACGGCCCCGGAGAAAAAAGCCACAATAATGGAAAGCAAAATACCAAAAACAATCATCATTGCCTTGGCCGTATTGATGTAATCCCATATGGCCATGGTACCGTCCACAGCGGTCATGATTTTGATCAACGACACGGCTACGGCAGCACCTAAGAGCTCAAAAACAATGGATACCGTGGTGGAGGTTGGAAGTCCGTGGGTGTTAAAAAGATCCAGAAGCAAAATATCGGTGAGCATCACTGCCAGAAAAATAGTCATCAGATTGGGCATGGTGAAAAACTGGGGATGAAAAATACCTTTTCGGGCCACCTCCATCATGCCTCCAGAGAAGGTCACCCCGGCAAGAATTCCCAGGCTTGCAATGAGCATGATGGTTTTAAAAGGAGCGGCTTTTGAACCGATGGAGGAGTTAAGAAAATTAACGGCATCGTTGGATACTCCCACCACAAGATCAAACACAGCAAACAATAAAAGGATGCATACCGCAAAAAAATAAAATTCTATATTCATTTTTTATACCCGATAAGTAGATGATTTAAAAAATAGCGGACAAAATCGCCTTTTCCTGATGTTTAATAATCCAGATTGGGTATGATCACAATATTAAAACAAAATACTAACACAATACTAACAAACAAAATTTAATCAAAAACATGTAAAGAGGGGGCGCTGTCCAAAAGATTTAGAATGCCAAGCCCAATATAAAAAAAACATCTCCCATCTGTCAGAATGCATCTCCAACGGTGGCAGGGTGGAAATTATTTATGCCTATCTGGTCTGACACCGTTCGTTTTTTTCTCCAGTAACTCCATCAGCTGATCCATGGATTTTCCATTCAGAAAATTATTAAACTGGCTGCGATAATTTTTTGTCAGACTGACCCCCTCAATGATGACATCAAAGACTTTCCATTCACCATTTCTGGAAATCAATCGATAAAAAATTGGGATTTCGGTATTTTTCGATAAAATACGGGTTTGAACCTCGGCAATGTCCGCTGCCAAGGCAATCTCTTTTCCAATGGTGACTTTCTCATCTCCATAGGAAAGAATTCGATCCATATAGGTTTTTCCCAGCAATAAAGCATATAGTCTTGAAAATTGTTCCTGCTGTTCAGGTGTGATCCGGCGCCAGGTCATGCCAAGTGAATTCTGTGACAAGAGCCCATAATCAAAAACACTGTCCACAATCACCCAGAGCTTTTCTTTTTTGGTCTCCAGCTGTTTCTCATCCTTCAGCCGGGGATCTGTAAGTACCTTTAAAACAGCATCTGTTGTGACTGTCATGGTATCTGTGGCCGTTGCGGCATACACATTATGCACAGACATGGGAATCAACAGTGAAAACAACAAACATAAAACCGTAACAGTTCTCATTTAATTTCCTCCCCAAAACCGGTTTTTTCTTCACCCACGGATCCGAAGGCATATTTTCCAATAAGATCGGTGATATCCAGAGGGGATTCCGTATTGATAATGACATCCCCATGATTCAGGGGAGTGCCTGCCCCACCGGGATCAATATTTATAAACTTATCCCCGATCAATCCAGCTGTTTTAATTGAAGCAATGGCATCGGAATAAATTTCGGCACGTTTTTGAATCTTCATGGTGACAATGGCCCTTTGAACGTCCTTATCAATGTCCAGGGTATCCACATTGCCGATCTCTATACCGTACATTTCAATGGGATTGCCAGCCCGCAAACCGGATACGCTGTTAAATCTGGCTTTTAAAATAATGGTATTTTCGTCAAACAGGGAAACATCTCCCAGATTCAAGGTCATATAGACCAGAACAATTAAACCGACGAAGACAAACACGCCGGCAATGGATTCATATACGTTTTTTTTCACAGGCTGCACCTCCCGGCAACGCACTTAAAGTTTCCGATTTCAAAAAGGTTTTCACGTGCTCTTTCAAGCACGTCGTTAATGCCGTCCTTTGCGACTCTGCCCTCAGCCATTCCGGCCATAACCGTTATTTTATATACCGGGGCATCCAATGTATTAAGATCCTTGTTTTTTAACTTTATATAATCAAAGCCATGTTCCGCCAAGTCTCTGCTGAAGGCTTCGATGAGATCGCTGGCCTCACTGGCAGTGGAAAAGGGCAGTACCGTCATGAATCGACTTCTGCGCTGTCTTGTGGAAAAGCCTCCCACCGCATCAAAATGATTGCTGATGACCATGCCAAGTTCCTTGACCAGGGAGTACCCCGTGGTATGGCCCACTTTTTCGCACAGGATACCAAAATCAGAAATACTGAAAATAGCCACCACATAGGATGATTCTGCGGGTTTCAATCTAAGGGCATTTTTATAACGCAACTTGAAATTTCGCCTGGAATAAAGCTCCGGCATGTGTTGCTGAAACCCTTCAAGGCTGTGAACAAATTCATCCACATAGGGGTGATCAAAATCTTCAAAGGCATCGGGGGCTCCCTGGAACACAATCTGACCTTCATAGAGAACCAGCACCCGGTTTGAGATAAACAAAACATCTGGAAGATCATGACTGATAATAACAGCCGTAAAATTAAATTTTGATTTATATTCGGCAATCATGCTTAAAATGGCATTGCGACGAATAAGATCCTGGCCTGTGGTGGGCTCATCAAAGAGAACGATGCCGGGGTCTGTTACCAGGGCGCGACTGAAGGCCACCCTTTTCTGCATGCCGCCTGACAACTCCGAAGGAAAACGATGAACCACATCCAAAAGATCCGTTTTTTCGAGTTTATCCATGACCCGGCTCTTTATCTCATCTTTGCCTAACCGGGTGGTCTGTTCCAGGGGGAAGGCCACATTTTCAAACACGGTCATGGAATCAAAAAGTGCATTTCCCTGGAACATATAACTCATTTGCCCCAGATATTTTCGCCGTTGACGTCCTTTTAAAGAGGCAAGTTCTTGTCCCCTGTAATAAAGGGTGCCGCTGTCTGGTTCCATAAGCCCTATGAGATGTTTGAGCATGACACTTTTGCCGGTGCCGCTTTTACCGATGATGGTGGTGATCTCTCCTTCATTGAGCGTAAAACTCACGCCATCAAGAACGGTTTTATCTCCAAAGCGTTTCACTACATTTTTAAATTCTATGATGGGATTGTCCATGCACCATCCTTACCTTTACGTGATAATCCGGCGGTTTATTCTGTCATATGCTGGACAGCTAAAGCCGGGGTATCGGTCTTTGGGGCTTGGGCACAACATCTGGCCGTCATCGTAATTAATGGCGGGCCATGTTAAGATCAAGGCCCGATTTTACATGAGAAAAGAGGTTACAACATAATCTGAGATCAAAATCCAGACACAGGAAACCACCACAGCTGTGGTGGTTGAAAGACCCACTGCTTTTGCGCCGAAGCTGTCACTTCGAAGATGGGTATAAAACCCATTGTAACAGCATGCCAGAGATACAATCATGGCAAAAACAATGGATTTAATAAAACCGCCATTGATATCAACCAGGGTAATACTGGCGCGAAGACGATATATATAGGTACCGGAGTCCAGGCCCAGAAGTACAACCCCGGTGAGATACCCCCCCAGAAATCCAATAAGATCAAACAAGGCCGTTAAAATCGGGAAACTGATAACGGCGGCTGCAATCCGGGGGCTTACCAGATAACGAATGGGATTGACCCCCATGGTAAACAGGGCATCTATCTGTTCTGTAATGCGTTGAATTCCGATTTCCGTGGTTATGGCCGATCCGGCCCTTGCCGTCACCATGATGGCTGTCAGCACCGGTCCCAGCTCCCGCACAAGGGTCAGGCCAATGGCAGAGCCCAACACGCCCCCCGAGCCAAATTTAACCAGGGTATAATAGAGCTGAAGACCCAGAACCATTCCGGTGAAGAGCGCCACCAGCATGACAATGGAAATGGAGCGCACGCCAATGTAATACACATGAAGCAGAATATTTTTAAGCTGTTTTTTTGCAAAAATTCCCACCAGAGACAGCCCCATGAAAACAGCAATTTTTCCAAAGGATCTTATCATGGTCAAAAAGGCGCCTCCCATGACATTAAAAGACCGCATAACCGGATTCTGAACGAAGTCATTTTTCATAAAAAAGACAACCCACCTGATGAAAGAGTTAAGGAAATGAATACGACATACACCACCCAGATGTGGACAAGGGGCGGCTGGGATGACAAATGATCTAATCCCCCCAGAGAATGTAAACACCTCTTTTTTTGCAATTAAACGTGTTGTAATTTCCCACATCATGCTCTTTTTGTCAAAAACTTAGACATAGAAATACCGATGGCAAGTTCCATTTTAATATTGCGGAGCCCAATTATAGCTGGACAGCCCTTCCCCTAAAAAGGTAGTGTCAAAATTGCCCCGAGATTCCCATTCCGGTCAGAACAGGCCCTGGATACAACGCATTGCCATTTTCGGGTCTGGTCACAACATGGGCCACTTGGGGGGGGGCAGAAAAAGTCGGATCATCTTGTGTTATGAGTAACCCCACAAAAAAAAATAAGGATTACCATGGAAGAAAAAAAATACGTCATCACCATGCTGGTGGAAAATGAACCCGGTGTGACAGCCAGGGTCACAGGCCTGTTTGCCGGAAGGGGATATAACATCGAAACCATCTGCGGAGCACCCACAGCCAATCCGAAAATGTCCCGGATTACCATCTCTACCCGGGCAGAACCCCACCAGCTGGCCCAGTGCATGAAGCAGATCAAGCGACTCACCAATGTGATCAAAGTAAGGGACATGACCGGAAAAGATGCCGTAAAACGCGAACTGGCACTTATCTGCGTCAAAGCACCGCCGGAAAAACGCACAAATTTATTAAGGCTGGTTGAAACCTACCACGCCAAAATTGTTGACATCGGCAGTGAAAACCTCACCATTGAGGTAACAGGAAAGGCCTTTGTAATTGATGAACTGCTTGCCCTTCTGGAACCCTTCGGGGTTCAGAAACTATCCCGATCCGGCCTCCTTGCCCTCTACAGAGAATCCTGAATAATGGGCTTGATCCCCCCCGGCCACACCGGGGAGGGGTCACCCATTGATGAACCTGTAAATCCTCGGCCCATGATTTTTCAAGCACATCAAATTTCAGGACTTTATATTCATGGGAATCCCGGCCACCACCAATGTAACCACATCCGAAGCCGCGGCCACCCGTTGATTGACGAATCCGGCCATGTCCCGAAATTTCCTTGCCAGGGCATTTTCCGGAACAATACCGGAACCCACCTCGTTGGCAACCATTATCACGGGACAGCTTACCTTTTTCAAAACCCTTGTCAACTGCTCCGTTTTTTCAAGAACACCCTGGGAATCTGCCCCATGGAACATGATATTTGATACCCACAAGGTAAGACAATCCACCAGGATCACATCAACATCCGGTGCCAGCATTTCAATTTTTTCGGGGATATCCACAGGGACCTCGGCCGTCTGCCAGGAATCCCCCCTCTCCTGAACATGTTTGTTCACCCGATCCTGCATTTCCGGATCCGTGGGAACAGATGTTGCCATGAAAATTTTTTTATCTCCTGACACCTGGTTGGCCAAAGCCAGGGCATGACTGCTTTTTCCGCTTCGGCATCCGCCAAGGATCAGGGTGTTTTGTGTGTTCATATTATTTTACCTGCTAGCTTATAATCACGTTTTTGAAAATTATGCACAAGGCCTGTGCTTACAATGAAGGATCAACAAACATTAAAAATAACATGATGGTACCGTTTTCATACTTTGTTGCGTCCGTCAGGGCATGTGGGTTATACAAAATTTGAATACATCTCTTCCATTGCCACATGGGTTTCAAAATGGGCTTTCAACAGTTCATAATTTTCATTTTTCCGTAACGCCCCATCCATACCGCCGGACGTGGGAATGTCTATGCCTACGGATTTAAGCCATTTGAATTTAACAGCATCATGATCAAACAGGCCATGCATATAGGTGCCGGCAACCCTGCCGTTTTGTGAAACCGCGCCTTCCATATCCGTGCAGGCAATCCTGTTCCGGGAAACCACCTCGAAAAGCGAAGCGCCTGCCAGTCGCGTGGTATGGCCCATATGAATCTCATAGCCTTCGCCCTTGGCATCTCCCCAGGAAAATCGGCTCAGGGTGGTGGTTTTGGGAGCTTTTAAAATCGTACCAACGCTGAGCAGATCAAGCCCCGGCGTTGTTCCCGGCTGATCTTCAAGGCCCTGGGGATCTTCAACATACTGCCCGAGGATCTGGAAACCGCCACAGATGCCCAGGATATGCCCGCCAGCCTTTTCATATGCAGCTATTTTTTCCGCCCAGCCCAATTGCCTCAGCCAGTTAAGATCCGATCGTGTGTTTTTTGATCCCGGTAGAATAACCGCCTTGAATGGTGAAAGATCCCGGGGTTGTTCCACAAAAACCACCTGAATTCCCGGAGTATCGGCCAGGGAATGGAAATCGGTGAAATTGGAAATATGCTTAAGTTTTATGACGGCAATGGCAGGGATTCCGTCCACAATGGGGGCGACAGCAGGAGATTTTTCCAGCTCAACGGAATCTTCGGCATCAATTCTGAAATGATGGTACCAGGGCAATACCCCCAGCACTTTTTTCCCGGTTTTTTCCTCTATCCAGTCAACACCACCCTTAAACAGAGAAATATCCCCCCGGAACCGGTTGATGATAAACCCCTTGATCATGTCCTGGTACTTCTGGGGAAGACAGGCCAGGGTTCCCAGCAACTGGCCGAACACGCCGCCCCGGTGGATGTCCGCCACCAGTACCACATCTGCCCCGGCATATTCTGCCATGCGGAAATTGACAATGTCCGAGGCCATGAGATTCACCTCGGCACAGGAGCCGGCCCCTTCCATCACCACCATCTCATAACGATCCTGGAGGCGATCAAAGGCCTGGCAGGCCTCCTTGAAATAAATATCTTTCCGGGCATGGTATGCCGCGGCGCTGCTGTTTTCAAAGGCTTTCCCGTTGAGAACCACCTGGGACCCCATCTCTCCTGTGGGCTTCAATAACACCGGATTCATGTCCACATGGGGAGCAATGCCCGCGGCTTCTGCCTGGACAATCTGGGCGCGGCCCATTTCAAGACCTTCGGGGGTAATTCCTGAATTATTGGACATATTCTGGGCCTTGAAAGGTGCCACCCGGACACCTTTGTCGGCCAGGGATCTGCAGATGGCAGCCCCCACAATGCTTTTCCCCACATCAGACCCGGTACCAAAAACAGCAATGGGCTTCATTTTTTTCATTTTTCGATCCCGATCCTTGCCTGGACACCTGCTTTATAATAATGCTTGATCTCCGTCATCTCTGTTACAAGATCGGCACGCTCAATCACCGCCGGGGTGGCTCCCCTGCCGGTGATCACAAGCTCCACATGCTCGGGTTTCATGGCCATGAGATCCAAAAGCGCCTGCTCTGAGAAAAGGCTGCACATCACCGCCACATTGGCCTCTTCGGCAATAACAAGGTCATGTTCCCCCTTTTCCAGAACCTCCCTGAGCCGGGCATAGCCCTTTTTTCCGGCCTCAATATCTTCCGGAGATGGCTTTCCCTTGACAAACTTTCCCATGCCGTATTGTTCCACGGTGATCAACTCCTGGAAACGCCCCAGCGCCTTGATCTCAGAGTAATCCCCTTTTTTAAGGAACTGAACAATGAAGACTTTAAACCCCGCACCCGCCGCTCTGACACTGAGGCCAAGGGATGCCGTGGTCTTGCCTTTGCCGTTTCCCGTATATACCTGAACATAACCTTTTTTCATGGAACCTCCTGTTTTTGGGTAAATATTCGTCCAGTACCCCATCTTCACCTATTTGCCCTGCTTGCATAGCACTGGTACAGCTCGGCATCAATTCCATGCTGCTTTTTTTGGGGTGGAACGCCATATACGGCTTAAAGAAGTGGCTTCAATAAGCACAATTATATTTACGCCCGGCTGCACTAGTATGCTACGCAGACCCAAATACGAGAATATGGGGCACTGGCCAAATATTTACGGTACCAACCCGAATATTTACGTTTTTGAACGGTCTATTTGTTATACGTATTTCTTTATGCAAAAATGTCGACACCGGAGCTCCCAGCGGGCACCCGGCCCGGGGCCGGACCGGGTGCCCGCTGGGGGCGGCAAAATGCCTTTTTCATTCTTCGTTCTGCCAGAAAAGGTCTGCACTATATATCATATTTTTTTGAATACCCCCGGGGCGTATACATAAAATCAAGATAAGCCACCGATGCATCACTGCCCACCAGTAAAATAGTCTGCATGTCCACATGGACATCATCCATTTTTTCCAGGGTGGTGACCGACACTTTCTGCTGTTCTCTCATGGCCGAGGTTACCACGCCCACAGGGGTATTGCCATCCCGGTGTTCCAGGATCAGATCCCGGGCCCGGGCAAGCTGCCAGTCTCTTTTCTTGCTTTTAGGGTTATATATGGCAATGACAAAATCCGCAGCGGCCGCAGCAGATATGCGTTTTTCAATTTTTTCCCAGGGGGTCAACAAATCGCTTAAACTGATAACGGCAAAATCATGGGTCAGAGGTGCTCCCACAAGGGATGCGCCGGCAGCCAAGGCAGGGATCCCCGGGACCACTTCAATCTCCAGACACCTTCCCTCACTGTTTTCAGGACAGGGCTCACCGTGCCGTACCAGGGTCAGCCCCTTTTTTTCACACATTTCAAACACCAACCCAGCCATGGCATAAATACCGGAATCCCCACCGGAAACCAGCGAACAGGTGGTGCCCTTAAGGGCCTCGGCAATGGCCTTTTCCACCCGGTCCACCTCCTTCATCATACCGGTGGAAATAATGGTTTTATCTCCAATAACCTCCCGGATGAGATCGATATATGTGGTATACCCGGCAACGGAATCGGACATGCCAATAAGCGTGGCAGCCCTGGGAGCCATGTAGGAGACATCGCCGGGACCGGTTCCAATCACAAAAAGTCGGGCTCTATTCTTGACACTGCAAGGGTTGCATTGCCTTTTTTTATCTTGGGCACCACCAGTTTTCCGTTGTGTGATGCCAGAATCGCTGCTGCTTCGCATACGCTTTTAACTCCCAGATATTTTTCCACCATTTTGGATGGGTTTTGTATATTTTCAACTGAATTCAATGCGTCTTTATCATAAAATTCAAGGGGAAGATTCAAGGTCTCTGCAAGGGATAAAAGCCCCGGCTCATCTGCCTTTACCTCTGTGGTGGCAAGGGCTGCAAGGCTTTTCAATGACAAACCAAAATCTGAAAAGGAACTTGTCAGCAATGCCATGAGTTCCGTTTTTGATGTGCCCCGATTACACCCCATGCCGACCACAAGGGATCGTGGTCGCAACACAAGGGTTTCACGTGGAACCGAAAACACCCGGTCACTGCACTGAATGAACACCTCTTTTTTTACATTGGTTTCTTGCTCTGCCCAGAATCGTCGAGGAATTGCCTTGACAAGGCACGGCAGGGGATCAATGAGCCCCATCCGCTCTTTTCTCAGAAAGGCCATGTTCACCGTTTTTATCATATCAGGATTGTCAATGATCAAACCACATGCTTTGGCAATCATATCAATAGATGGCAGATCATTGACATCCGTGGCCGTCGTGATCACCGGCCTGGCCCCGGTGACACCTGCCACCCTGTGGGCCAGTTCATTGGCACCGCCCAGATGACCGGACACAAGACTTATGGCATGCATGCCTTTGTCATCCATCACCACCACCGCCGGATCATGGAGTTTGGACACGAGCAAAGGGGCCAGTAGACGTACGGCAATGCCCGTGGAAAAAATACACACATGGGCGTCATATCGCAAAAAAGATTCTGCCAGGGCAGTGCGCAATGTTTGAAATACCACCGCCCCCGGAGGCAATTCATTGCCCGCCATGGCCCCAGCGGAAACCATCATGTCACTGCCGCAAAACTTCTGATGAAGATTCATGGCAAGCCTAATGCCCCCCGGGGTGATGGCCCAAATACAGATTTTTTCAGGAACGAAAGCCATGGGTAAATCCCGCATCATAGAGCTTGGACTTTATAACTTCCGGTTTTTCATGGGCCGCTTCCACAGCCCGTCCCACCAGAATCAGGGCCTGGTGATTGAGTTTTTCCTCTGCCACCGTGGCCGCCAGGGCATTTATTTTCGTAAAGACAATGCGCTCTTGGGGATGACTGACCTTGTAGGCAACGGCGCAAATGCTTTCAGGCCCATAATTTTCAGATAAAATTTCTTCCACCCGTTTCACATGGGCAATGCTCAGATAAATGGCCATGGAACTCTGGTGGGAGGCCAGCAGCGCAAGGGCTTCCTGGTCCGGCACCGGGGTTCTGCCGGAAATCCGGGTTAGAATAAGGGTCTGGGTGACTTCCGGCAGGGTATACTCCATGGCCATGGTGGCGGCGGCGGCAAATGCGGCCGTTACCCCTGGTATCACCTTATAGGCAATATCATGTTTATCAAGGGCACGCATCTGTTCAAAGATGGCACCATAAAGAGAGGGGTCTCCGGTGTGCAGCCGCACCACTTTTTTATTTTTTCCATGGGCCATACGGATGAGCTCCACAATCTCATCCAGGTTCAAAGGCGCGCTGTCCACGGCCTCAGCTCCAGGGTTCCAGGTGAGCAGTTCCCGGGGAACCAGGGAACCTGCATATATAATAAGGTCTGCCTGCTGCAGAGCCTTCTGGCCCTTGACGGTGATGAGTTCCGGATCTCCGGGCCCTGCCCCCACAAACATGACAGGATTTGGCATGGTTGACATTGTCTATTCTTTCTCCTTTGATTTTCACGGCTCGCTAAGTGCCCCGGTGTGCGCAGCAGGAAAAGGCCCATGTTTCCACACAGCCTACCATGCTGACTCACACAAAACCCCCTGCGACCAAGTCGTTTGTTTTATGCCTGATCACGCATCTGAGTCCATTTACCCACCCGGTGCAGGTGTCCATGGCTACAGATCTTACGATCAAGTTCTTTGCTTTAGCCCTGTAATAATCCACACAGGATTCAACGCTTCAAGCCTTTCACCAAAGGGCATGGGTTTTCCCAATGACACCTGAAGCTGGATAAACCGGGTCTCAAATCCCATCTGTTTAAAGGTTTCCACTGCCATATTCATGGTCTGCAGCAACACGGTGTTCACCACAATGACCCCATCTGGGGAAAGTCTCTTGCCGGCAATTTCAATGATTTCTGAAATATTTTTCCCACCCCCCCCCACAAAAACTCTGTCCGGGTCTGGAAGATCCGCCAATAAATGGGGCAGTTTACCGTGACACACCGTTAAATTAGATACCCCGAATTTTTCAATATTCTGCTCAATGAGGGGAATTCTGTTCTCATTTTTTTCCACGGCAAACAATCGTCCCCGGCGCAGGAAACGTGAAACTTCAACGGATACCGAGCCGGAACCGGCTCCGAGATCCCAGAAGGTATAATGATCCGCATCAAGCTTGAGGCGGGACAAAACAACGCTTCTCACTTCGGATTTAGTGATGAGGCCATTCTCATGGTAAAACTGATCATCGGGCATACCCGGATAAATGGATACCCCCGGTTCACCACAGAAACCACCATCACCCTTCCCTGCCACCACAATATCCTGCCCCGGAGAGGTTTCATGGGCAGCGGCATTCTCCTGGGAATCATTATTTTGTTTTAGCAGCACAATATTTGGCATTTCAAAGGAATGATCCACCAGGGGATCAAGGGAATCAAAGGAATATATTTTTTCCTTATCACTGCCCATGCATTCAAATACATGGGCCGTAAAATTTCCCATGTCCTGGGAGATCAGACGGGCAGCCAGCCACCCCGGGGTATGAGTTCCATCGGTGAGAATGGCAATCTTATGGGAAGTCCTGATGATATCCTCCAAATTTTCCACCATCCGCCCATGAAAGCTTATCAGGCGGGCATCTTCCCAGGGCTCACAAATGGCGGCAAAGGCTGCCGCAGGCGATGAAACATTGGGATGAATCACCAACCTGTCAGGACCAAGGGCCTTCACCAGGGTGGTTCCAATGCCGTAAAAAAGCGGATCTCCCGATGCCAGCACAACTATTTTATGAGCATCCATACGTTCTTTTATGTCCCGGATAACCGAGGCAATATCCCGGGTAATCACCCGCTTTTTGACATCCGTGTTTCTAAAATAATCCAGATGACGTTGCCCTCCCACCAGCAGGTCCGCCGATTCAATGATTTTCAGATGTTTCAGGGTAAGATCCTGCCTGGAAAGCCCAAGACCGATTACATGAACCCTATGCATGAATTTTCTCCTCCTTCAAACCTGTTTTTGACGGCACTTTTTTCCAGTATTGCGGCCCTGTTAATTCCAGAGTGGCCACAATATTTGCCAGATTTGGCAGGGACAAGCATGGCGCAGAGGTGTTTACCCCGGGCAGACCTGAAAAAATACATTCAACTGTTTTATGCCACCACATAATAAATCATCCCCACCACAATAATGCTGATGATGCGGAAACATTGCCCGGACAACAACAGCTGTAATCCCATCTTCGGGGAAAAAATTCCCATGTACCGGGGCAATTGATGCCGCAGCGCCCTTATGGGGAATGCGGTGACATTGCCCATAAGCAGGGCCAGCACCGTTTGTTTGGTGGTCAGAGCCCCGGCCGCCATCAATGCACCGGCAGCGGCAAACCCGGAGGTGAACTCCGCAGCAAAACTAAGCAGAACTACGGACAGAGACTCCACCGGCAGAAACTCAATGGCAAGATGGCGAGACAATGCCGTATTCAAAAACATAAAAAAACCATTGCGGTTCAGTAGAAATACCAGGGTATAAATGGGAATGACATACACCGCAATGTTAATAATCCGGCCAGGCAATCTAGATTTGATCCTTCTAAAAATCGTTTCATGTTTCTTTTTTTCCCCAAGCGCCTCTTCTCCTTCATTGTCTAAAAGAATTGGAGTGGCATTTGAGAGATAAAAATGTCCAAAAACAAGAAAACAAACTGTCCGCAGCAAGGTTGCAAAAAACGTAAGGGTAAAATAAATCACCCCTGCAACCCCGGTTAAGGGTATCACAATAAAAAAAGTTGTGGGCAAATGCAAAAAAAAAGCTGGCAGCTGATTAACATAGTTGGTTAAAAAGAGCTGGGGCTTGGAGATTTTTTTTTCCTTGAAGAAATCCAGCAGCATGGCGTTGGATGCCACCCCGGAAAGAAAGGCTGCGGTGAAGGCGGCACTACATCGATTGCCCAGATTTGAAAACCTGAAAAAAGGCCTTGCCACCACGGAAAGATGACGTGTCCATCCGGTGGCCTCAATGATTTGCCCCAGGACAAGGCCCAGCACAATAAATCCCATGAGTCGCAACAGGGGGAAAATAAGTCGCTTTACCGCATAACCAGGGGAAAGGTTCTCCCCCCAGATCATTCCCAGGGCAAGCAGCAGCAGTGTCAGGGCAAGAGAACTTATCAGGGGGCCATATTGAAGTGAACGGTCTTTCATTTACCAGCCAGAATCAATGTCCAGTAGTCAGGTTCACGTGTTTCAAGGGTTCGGATATCCGGGATAATTTCCTCGCCTTTTCTTCCGCATTTGGTGACGGCCACGCTATTTTCCAGCATGCCTAATTCTGAAAGGGCTGCATTGTTCTTTGTGATATTTTTATAAGCCTTCATCATGACAATATTTTCAGCACTCTTGCCCACCCGCTGGAGCTGATTTCCCCCGTAGGCACCAGAAGTGATGAGCAAAGACTCTTCTCCCTCCACCAAAGTTCTGTTCAAGCGGGCCGCGGCTGCATGAAAAGACGTGATCCCGGGAATGGTGATAACTTCGGCTTCCGGCATCACTTTTTTAAGACTCTTTAAAATATACCCGAAGGTGGAATAAGTCATGGGATCACCCAGGGTGAGAAAGGCGGCATTTTTACCTTCCCTCATCACGGCGGCAATTTTTTCCGCGTTGGAATCCCAGGCCGCTTCCGTGGCCGCTTTATCCTCTGTCATGGTAAAAGACAACGATTCAATGGTAACCGAATCAGACAGGTGGGGGCGGGCAATCTCCATGGCCAGGCTGTAGGTTCTTTTGGCGGATGCAGCTGTGAAAACCGCGTCGGCCTCGTTAATTATTCTGACAGCTTTCAGGGTGAGCAGTTCCGGATCTCCGGGACCCACGCCGATTCCATATAGTTTTCCTTGTTTATTCATTATATTCAGTTCCTTATTGTATTTGGCACCCTTCATATTATTGATTTAAACACGGTTGAAACTTTTTTTTAAACCTTCCCGTAAAACAGAGAAATGCTTTGAACGCGTTTCAATCATTGGATAAAGAATGGCTTTGATTTTAAAAAAGTTTCGGATAAAGTATTTTTCCAATGGTTTCAATGCCGATGACAAGCCTGAAAACCGGTCTTGACACCAGGGCCTCATCAATTAAATAAATCTGGTTTTCTCTCACCGCCCGGATAATATGGAACCCCGGCTCCTGTTTAATAATATCAATGGAGGTGTTATTCATGACGCCGGTCTGGGCCAGGAACACATCAATTTCATGGGCATGGGCCAAAATACGTTCCTTTCCATAGATACCGATATTGGTTCCCCGGGAGGCAATGGCATCCGTTGCAACATTAACACCTCCTGCACTTTTCAGGACAAACATGGCCATGGAGCCGGGAACAAAGGTTTTCATTCGGGAATGAATAGCCTCAAAGTAAACCCGTTTCTTTGATTTCACCTGCTGGGTCAAGCGTGAGAAATCCATCACCCGGGCCTTAAAGGCATTCACCATGGCTTCTGCCTGGACTTTTCTGCCGGTCAGAGCTCCCAGTGCCAGCCAATAATCATAAAGCCCACCCACGGTGGATGGCTGTAGAGAGACAACCACAATGCCGAATTTCCTCAATCTTTGAATAAGACCGGGATATCCCCGTTCAATCATGGGACGTACCAGAACAAGATCCGGCCCGGCCACCAGAAATTTTTCAGGATCATCATGGTATGAAAACCAGGGTTTTATCTTTGCCTCGTCAGGGTAAGTCTCATTTCTGGAAACCCCGATGATCTCCTGGTCAAGACCCAGATAGAAAAGATTCTCCGTATGGGCACCATAAAGGGAAATAATTCGTTCAAAGGGACGATCAAAGTTCACTTTTTTACCGGTGGCATCCATTATTTCATCGGCCTTTACCCAGTGAACGTCTGCCATGGACAGAGAAAAGATACAAATCACCCCTAGCACCATCCGTGTCATACGCTTTAATCCCAAATATTCAAGGCATGAGCCAGGGTATGAAATCATACCAGGAACACACACGCCCCCCGCACCGCCCCTGCCCCGGAAAACAGTCAAAGCCACATGTAAAAACGCCGTCATCCCTGAAAAAAAAAACATATCATCCCGCCTTGAAACAGGCCTGTCGGGCCTGGGAATAGTCATTAAAGGCCACACGGGTCTTCACCTGAAATACCTCTTCAATGATGGCCGCATCCATGACCGCTTCCGTGGGACCTGAGGCAGCCACCCTGCCCTGCTTCATAAAAATCAGATGATCGGACCAGATGGCCGCCAGATTAATGTCATGGAACACTGAAATAACCGTGCGATTCTGATGTTTCACCTCTTCTTTAACAATATTTAAAAGTTTCAGGGTGTGGCTGATATCCATGTTGGAAAAGGCTTCATCCAGAAAAAGAATGGGGGTATCCTGGCAAAGAGCCCTGGCAAAGACGCATCTCTGCCGTTCTCCCCCGCTAAGGGCCGTTATTTTTCTGTCCTGGAACCCAACGGTATCCGTACGGGCCATGACGCTGTCCACGATATGTATATCCCTGGCATTGGGGGATGAAAACCGGGAAATCCAGGGGTGTCGCCCCATCATGACCACCTCTTTTACGGTGAAGGGAAAGTTGATATTATAATTTTGTGATACCAGGGCAATGTTTCGGGCGATTTCCTTTCTGGACCAGGTGTCCAGAGACCTTCCCCTTAAAAAAACACAACCGCTGTCCGGGGTCAGATGACCGATGAGAAGATCCAGCAAGGTGGTTTTTCCGCATCCGTTGGGCCCCAGGATGGAATAAAATTTTCCGGGCTTAAAGCAAAGATTAATATCCCTTAATACCGGCTCCTGTTCATAGGCAAACGAGAGGTTTTCAAGAAAAATATCGACACTTATCCCGGAAGTATTGGAGTTGATTTTCATTTAGCGAATGGCCCCCCGCTTGAAAATCCAGCAAAACACGGGACCGCCGATGAGGGCTGTTAAAATGCCGATGGGAATTTCGTGGGGCAGGATGGCCCGGGTGATGGTATCTGCGCCCAGCAGCAGCAAGGCCCCGGCAAAGATTGAAACGGGAACCAGATGTCGGTTGTCCGGCCCGGTGAAAAGCCTTACCATATGGGGAACCAGAAGTCCCACAAAGCCGATAATCCCCGACACGGAAACCGAAACCGCTGCCAGCATGGACCCTGTCACCAGCAGCACCAGGGTCACCCTGCGGGTATCCACCCCAAGACTTGCAGCGGATCGTTCCCCCAGGGAAATGAGATTGAGATCCCGGGCAAATACCATGGCAACCACAAGCCCCGCGCCAAGACACAGAAGGGTCACCCCCACATCCAGCCAGGTTTTGGAGGCAAAACTGCCCATGAGCCAGAAAATAATAATGGAAACCTGCTCATCAGCAGTGTATTTTAAAAAACTGATACCTGCAGACAAAATAGCAGCCACAATAATTCCGGAAAGTATGAGACTATTGGAGGAAAGGACGGCTGCGGAATTCTTACCGGTATAGGAAAGGAAAATCACAAAAAACAATGTGAGGCAGGCCCCGGCAAAGGCAAACAGGGGAACTGAGACAAAGGCAGCACCCAGATTCAACAAAATGGCAAAACAGGCACCAAAGGCAGCACCGGCAGAAACCCCGAGTGTATAGGGATCTGCCAGGGGATTTAACAAAATCCCCTGGAAAATGACCCCGGACAGCGCAAGGGCAGCCCCCACAGCAGCACATGTCAGTATCCTTGGCAGGCGCACATCCATAACAATCACCCGGGATGCCTGGGAAATGGAAATTCCAGTATTTTCCTTGCCAGAGACATGGGAAAAAATTATTTCCAGCACATCTAAAAAATCAATCTTCATATATCCAAGGGAGGCTGACAACACCACAAGGACAAACAAAAGCACAGACAAGGCACAGACAATTGTCCCTGTTTTCCTTGGAAGGCACGGCTGAATCCAGTTCACAACTACTCCCTTTAAACAACAGGCAAAAAAAAACCCATACCGATATTTAAATCGATATGGGGACGCCGTATTGTATCCTCAATGGTATAGTGGGCCTGTCCAACCGCGTGCACATTTTCGGTCCACTTGTCCCAGGCAGGTTTTCTGACTCCCGGCGTGACGTCAATGCTTTCTTTTCTTTGCATCAACCAGCCGTGGCCGGTTTTAAAAAGAAGATTTAAGACACAAAATGCCGGTTACAGCGGCGGGTCCGCTCCTGATTTTCACAGGATTCCCTGCTCATTGGGGAGTTGACAGCCATACTACCACTCCACCATGATACCTGAGACTATAATTATCCAGACAAAATAAACTGTTTCCCTCCAAAAGTCAATTTGTTTTGTACCTGTAACACGGGGACATGGGAGCATCAAAATCCAACTTTCTGATAAAATTGTTCTTCAAACAACCTGACACGTTTTATTCTCTGTGAACATAGAAATTTCCCATATAAAACATCCTCCAGAAGATTTTGCTTTTTCAAAATCTTTTGTTCCAGGAGAAAAAGAACTTCAATGGATTTATCACAGGAAGGGTAATTTTTATCATCAAGGAAAATTTTATCATTGCAATTAACAGGGATGATATTATTGATATCCACAAGTTTCAGCTCTCCTTGGCTTGTGAGAAGTAGATTGCCGTTGCCTGCAAGATCGGGAATAAATCCTTTATCCATGACCATATGCCGTGTCTTTTCAACAAAAGAGGTAATGGATTCAAACGCCTTGTTCACACTGCTTTTTTCCGGAGGCTCTCCGGGAAAATGTGTCTGGAAAAAAATTTCAAGGGGAGTTTCCTCATGGAGATACCATGGGTCCAGCACCGCTCCCTGGACATACTCCTGAAGCCCGCAAAGCAAAATCTCAGGCCCTCCGGGGCCATTATATTGAACAATAAATTCCTGGGAAACGGCAAGAAGCTCCGGTCCCAGCATTTTCAGGATCAGGGCATACTTACCCACTTCATCAAGCACCTGATCCAGTGAGGAAAAACGATTTCTCAATATTCGAAACATCCCACGGGGAACCGCCCGGGGGAACCATCGCATACCCGCTCTTATCTCCCCTTGTGTTTCCTTTAAAACATCCCCGGCATCAAGGACCTCAAAAATATGAGACCTTAACCCCTGCCGGAAATGCCTTCTGAAATGACAGGAAGTAACATTTCGAATAAAGTTCAAGGCCCGTACCTCCTCCCCGGCAAGAGCTCCGGCATCCCGTATGTCCATATCTGCGGGTATCAATTTAACTCAATCTCTTCTTTCAACATACAGCATGCAATGCGTTTGCAGGGAATACCATCTTCATTGTACGCAATATTTCCCGGTTGAATCATCTTATTCATGACACATCCTTCGGGGATGGTAAGACCAAACAGATCTGTTTCATTTATCTTACCCGTGGAAACAATGGCGTTGTCATCAATGGTGAAGCTGTGCAGGGCAAAATCCTCACAAAGGGGACAGCGATAGATACGTCCATTGGGAAAAATAAAATAGTTGTCCGCCACAAGTCCTGCGCACTGAAAGGCTTCTGTCTCATTTAAAAATACCCGGGGATAGGTCACAATAATTCCCTGCCTGGCCATGGCTTCGGCCGCATCCGGCACCACATCAAGCCATTGTTCCATGGACACCTGGAGGCCATCGTTGGTGTCCGCCGATTCCCCACGAATACCGATGACCTGGATAAAAAACCGTTCAAGCCCCCAGTCCTTAATCAAATCAGGCATCCGGTGAAGTTCGTGGATATTTTCCCCGCTCACCGTGTAAATCATGGAAGTGGAAAACCCGGCGGAAACCGCCTGCTTTAACCCTTTTATTACCTGTTCATGACAGCCTTCTCCTCGGATGGCATCGTTGGTGGCGGGGGTGGCCCCGTCCAGGGAAAAGCTGATGAAATCCACCTCATCGGGAGTCACTCTATTTAAAATATCATGGAACAGATAGCCGTTGGTATCAATGGTGATGGATTTAAATCCCAGACGTCTTGCCTCCTTCACTGCCAGGGAAAGATCCGGATGCAAGGTGGGTTCTCCCCCCAGAAAAATCACATTGATGTTTTCACACCGGTCGGCAAAAAGGTTGAGCCATTTTTTAATGGTATCAATGCCCAGGGTTTTTTCGCCATGCTCTTTTCGATTGATATAACAATGTTTACAGGACAGATTGCACTTGGTGAGCAGATGAAAAAAAAGATTGGAAGAATCCTTTGAAAAGGCTACTGTTTTCTTATTCATATCAATACGCTCCACAATGGGATTTTCTTATAACGATCATGTCGGCCTGCCGACACAACGAATAATAAAAATGGTATTATGCCGCCGCCGGGGGCTCTCTGCTGTCGGCATTTTCAGATAAACGGCCATGACTCAAAAATAAAACCCCTTGAATATTGAAATCCAAGAGGTTTTACATATTAAATAAATTTCATACTCGCAACGATATTACCCCATGCACTGTTTGGACAGATTGGGATCAAAAGCCACGGGATAACAACCGTCAAAACAGGCCTTGCAGAAGTTGTCTTCCGGGTTTTCCACTCCGCTTGCCTCCAGCATGCCCTCAATGCTGAGGTAATGCAAGGAGTCCAGTCCCAGAAATTTGGTTAATTCTTCTTCTGTCTTGGATGCGGCCACCAGTTCTCCCTTGGTGGAAAAATCAATGCCGTAATAGCAGGGGAATCGATGGGGGGGGCAGCTGATGCGCATGTGCACCTTTTTTGCACCAAGATTACGCAGTGCGGCCACACGGGTTTTGGCCGTTGTTCCCCGGATGATGGAGTCCTCAATGATAATGATTTCCTTGTTCCTTATCAACTCCCGCACCGGGTTGAGCTTCACCCGCACGGCAAAATCGCGCATGCCCTGGGTGGGCTGAATAAAGCTGCGGCCCACATAATGGTTCCGGATCATGGCCATTTCAAAGGGAATTCCCGATTCTTCGGCATACCCAATGGCAGAATAGTTTCCGGAATCGGGAAATGGCATGACCATATCGGCATCCACCGGTGCTTCCTGGGCCAGGCGTTTTCCATGGGCCTTTCTCATCTGATAAACGTTTTTCCCGTAAATGGTGCTGTCCGGACGTGCAAAATAGATGTATTCAAAAATGCACAGAGATTTTTTTTCAATGGGCGTTTCCGGCATGATACTGGTCACCCCGTCTTCATTAATGATAACGATTTCTCCGGGTTCCAGCTCCCTTACAAATTCTGCCTGGACCAGATCAAAGGCACAGGTTTCAGATGCCAGGATATAGTGTCCATTGAGCTTTCCCAAGGCCAGGGGACGAAAGCTGTTGGGGTCTTTTACACCGATGACCTCTCCCTTGCAGGTGAGCAGAATAAAGGAATAGGCACCTTGAATTTTGGCCACAGCCTTTTGAATGGCCGTCACCACATCCCCCTGTTTCAGGTTCTTAATGAACAGATGAAGAAAGACCTCACTGTCCATGGTGGTCTGAAAAATGGAACCACTTTCTTCCAGTTCTTCCTTTAAAATATGGGCATTGACCAGGTTGCCATTATGAGCCACAGCATAGGCCCTTCCCCGGTGCTGCACCACAAAGGGCTGTGCATTGGTCAGATTGGAATCTCCGGTGGTGGAATAGCGCACGTGACCGATGGCGCTGCCCCCACCGCCCTCGATATTTTTCAGCGTTTCTGTGTCAAAGATATCATGGACCAGGCCCATTCCCTTGTGAGAGAAAATTTTATCCTTTTCCCTGGCCACAGAAATTCCGGCACTTTCCTGCCCCCGATGCTGAAGTGCATAGAGTCCAAAATAAGTCAACTGGGCTGCTTCAGGATGCCTGTACAGACCAAATACCCCACATTCGTCTTTGGGTCTTTCGTTGTCAATTGTCATTAATTGCCGCCTTGCATATGATAGTCTTGAATCGCTTTGACCGTAAGGGGCTCTCTTTTGAGGGCCTTGATTGCCTTGCAGATGGCCTTGGCACCATCGGTGGTGGTTGCATAGGGAATCTTAAACCGAATGGCCGCCCGCCGGATTTCATACCCATCCCGTTTGGTCTGTCGGTTGGCACCGGTATTGAGAATTAGCTGAATCTCGCTGTTTTTCACGGCATCCACCACATGGGGACGACCGGTGGATACCTTTTCCACCACCTTGGCAGGTATGGAATGATCTTCCAGAAACATGGCTGTTCCTCGGGTGGCCAGAATCTTGAAACCCATATCATAAAAATCCCGGGCCAGGGGAAGTGCTGCCATCTTGTCACTGTCCTGAACACTGATGAACACATTGCCTTCAACGGGAAGATTCTGTCCAGCACCCAGTTGGGCTTTGGCCACAGCAGCTCCAAGGTCCGCGTCAATGCCCATGACCTCTCCAGTGGATTTCATTTCAGGTCCCAGAACAGGATCCACCTTGGCAAAGCGGTCAAAGGGCAATACTGCCTCTTTGACTGAATAATGGGAGGGAATCACCTGCTGGGTAAAGCCAAGATCCGCAAGGGATTTACCCAGCATCACCTTGGTGGCAAGTTTTGCCAGGGGAACCCCTGTAGCCTTGCTCACAAAAGGAACGGTACGGGATGCCCGGGGATTGACCTCGATAACATAGACTTTATCATCCATAATACCAAACTGGATGTTCATAAGGCCCACCACATTCAGCTCCCTGGCCAGGGCCTGAGTGGCCCGGGTCATCTCATCAATGTGTTCCTGGCCAATACTGTAAGGAGGCAGCACACAGGCGGAATCTCCAGAATGAATACCGGCCTCTTCAATGTGTTCCATCATGCCGCCAATGACGGTAATCTCTCCGTCTGATATGGCATCCACATCAAGTTCAAAGGCATCTTCCAGAAACTGGTCAATGAGAACGGGATGATCAGGAGACGCAGACACGGCAAGATCAAAATAGCCTTCAAGCTCCGCCGGATCAAACACGATCTTCATGGCCCGGCCCCCCAGCACAAAGGAAGGTCTCACCATGACGGGATAACCGATCTCTTCGGCAATCTTTTTTGCCTCTTCAAAATTAACGGCAATACCGTTGGCCGGCTGGGCAATGTCGAGCTTTTTGAGCATGGCCTGAAACAGATCTCTGTCCTCGGCCTTGTCAATGCTTTCCGGGGTGGTGCCGATGATGGGAACCCCGGCTTTTTTAAGGGCCGTTGCAAGATTAAGAGGCGTTTGCCCGCCGAACTGGACAATAACGCCGTCGGGTTTCTCCTTTTCCACAATATGGAGTACATCCTCCCGGGTCAGGGGTTCAAAATAGAGCTTGTCCGAGGTGTCATAGTCGGTACTCACCGTCTCAGGATTGCTGTTAACCATGATACTCTCCACACCCTCTTCCCGGAGGGCAAAGGATGCCTGGACACAGCAATAATCAAACTCAATGCCCTGACCGATGCGGTTGGGACCGCCACCAAGAATCATAACTTTTTTCCGATCCGACACCCTGGCTTCACACTCTTTTTCATAGGTGGAATAATAATAGGGGGTGGCTGCCCGGAACTCAGCGGCACAGGTATCCACAAGTTTGTACACCGGAACAATGCCCAATTTCTTACGCAATGTTTCTATCTTCTCCTCTGCAAGACCTGTCAGATGGGCCAACTGACGATCGGAAAAGCCCATGCGTTTGGCTTTTTCCAAAATTTCATGGGAAATATCTTTACCGGCAAGAATGATGCGTTTTTCAAACTCCACAATCTGCTTCATCTGGTACAGAAACCAGGGATCAATACCGGTGAGGGAATGGATGGTCTCCAGGGCCATGCCGTTTTCCATGGCATGCTTGATGAAAAACATACGCTGGGAATTTGGGGTGGCAAGCTTATACTCCAACTCCGTCTTGGAAACGGTTCCCGGAAGGGGGTCTTTCCCATCACCACCAAATCCGAATCGCCCGATCTCCAGGGATCTGATACCCTTTTGAAAGGCTTCTTTAAAGGTTCGACCGATGGCCATGGTCTCCCCCACGGATTTCATGGCCGTGGTCAAAATATCATCGGTTTCAGGAAACTTCTCAAAGGTCCATCTCGGGATTTTGATTACCACATAATCAATGGAGGGCTCAAAGCAGGCAAGGGTTTCACCGGTTATATCGTTTTCAATCTCGTCCAGGGTAAAACCCACGGCCAGTTTAGCGGCGATCTTTGCAATGGGAAACCCCGTGGCTTTGGAAGCAAGCGCCGAACTCCGGGACACCCGGGGGTTCATCTCCACAATGATCATTTCACCATCTTTGGGATTGATGGCAAACTGAACATTACTGCCCCCGGTGTCCACTCCGATCTCCTGCATGATGGCAATGGAAGCATCCCTTAGCATCTGATATTCTTTATCAGACAGGGTCTGGGCCGGTGCCACGGTGATGGAATCACCGGTGTGAACCCCCATGGCATCAATGTTTTCAATGGAGCAGATGATCACCACATTGCCCACACAGTCCCGCATGACCTCCAGCTCATATTCTTTCCAGCCCAACACCGATTCTTCCAGCATCACCTGGGTGATGAAGCTCGCATCCAGTCCACTTTTGGCCATGAGGGCCAGCTCTTCGGGGTTGTAGGCCACACCGCCACCGGTACCGCCCAGGGTGAAACTGGGGCGTACAATGATGGGAAAACCGATGTCGTCGGCCACTTTTTCCACCTCGTGCATATTGGTGGCAAATCCGCTTTTGGGAATTCTGAGACCGATTCTGTTCATGGCATCCCGGAACATCTCCCGGTCTTCGGCCTTGTTGATGGCTTCCACTGATGCGCCGATCATCTCCACGTTGTATTTTTCAAGCACCCCCATCTTGGCGGCTTCAATGGCGGTATTCAAGCCGGTCTGCCCACCCAGGGTGGGCAACAGTGCATCGGGCCGCTCCTTTTCAATGACCTTGGCCACGGTCTCCGGGGTCACAGGCTCAATGTACACCCTGTCTGCGGTATCGGGGTCCGTCATGATGGTGGCAGGATTGGAGTTGATCAGCACAACTTCATAGCCCTCTTCCTTCAGGGCTTTGCATGCCTGGGTACCTGAGTAATCAAACTCACAGGCCTGGCTGATGATGATGGGGCCTGCTCCAATAATGAGAATCTTTTTAATATCTGTACGTTTTGGCATTTTTACTTATCCATCATCTCGGCAAATTGGTTAAAAAGGTAGGCGGCATCATGGGGGCCGGGGGAGGCTTCGGGATGATACTGAACCGCAAAGGCCTTGAGGGAATCATTTTTAATGCCCTCCAGAGAATCCTCATTGAGATTGATGTGCGTCATGACCCCTTCACCCTGTCCCAGGGTAGTCAGATCCACAGCAAACCCGTGGTTCTGTGAGGTGATTTCCACCCGGCCCGTGGCAAAGTTCTTCACCGGTTGATTCCCCCCCCGGTGGCCGAATTTAATCTTGTGTGTCCTGGCACCCATGGCAAGCCCCAGAAGCTGCATGCCAAGGCAGATGCCAAACATGGGGCGGTACCCCAGAAGATCCCGGATGGTTTCAACGGCATAGGCAACAGGCTCAGGATCTCCCGGACCATTGGACAAAAAGATACCATCCGGTTCAAGAGACCGGATAACGGCGGCTGAGGTATCAGCGGGAAGGACAAGAACTTCACAGCCCGCTGTTTCAAGGCATCTAATAATATTGTATTTAATACCAAAATCAAGGGCCACCACGGAATGACGGTTTCCCCTGTGACGCCACATGGAAACATCCAGAAGGGTGCAGTCGTTTATGTAATCCGGTCGATTTTCCCGCCATAAATAGGGGGTTTTCGTGGTTACTTTGTCCACCAGATTGCACCCTTCCATGGGCGGTACCTGTTTTGCCTTTTCCACAAGGGAAACTGGATCCAGATCCGTGGTGGAGATCACTGCACGCATGGCACCGGCATTTCGGATATGTCGCGTCAAAGCCCTTGTATCAAGGTCTTCAATGCCCAGCACACCCTGTTTTTTAAGGTAATCTGCCAGGGTACCGGTGGATCGCCAGTTACTGGGGACATCCACATACTCCCGGACAATCAATGCCGCTGCCTGGATTCTGTCGGATTCCACATCTTCGGGACAAACCCCGTAGTTACCCATCATGGGGCAGGTCATGGTCACCATCTGTCCATGATAGGAGGGGTCTGTCAGAATCTCCTGATAGCCGGTCATGCTGGTGTTAAACACAACCTCGCCCCGGGCCTCCCCCAAACCTGTAAAACTGCGACAGGGAAATGTCCTGCCATCCTCAAGAGCCAATAACGCTTTCATAATCCTTAGTTTCCACTTGTCTTTTTTATAAGAAAATCCCTATAAATCAGGAGGATTTTCAATCTCTGTTGTGTCCGTCAGGACATGGTTGTTTATCAAAAAAATATAATTTTCATGCCCGGCACGACATGCTGTAGTTTAAAAAAAGCCTGCCGTGCCGACCATGGATCACAGGGGTGAATTGGGCACCAGGTTCCAGATACCGCAGGGACAGGCCCCAGCACAGAAACCACACCCGATGCATTGCTCCGGGTCCACCTTATATTCAAAGAATCCCGCTGCGTCTTCCACCCGTTCAATGGCCGCCTCGGGGCAGACATTTACGCAAATGCTGCAATCCCTGCAGCGACCGCAGGAGGCGCATTCTTCCCCACACTGGTGAAGGGAATCATAGGATTTCAGACGGGGATTGAAATATTCCAGGGAAACCCTGTTCTTATCTATTTCCGGCCGGATATCCATGGGCAGAGGGGAGGTACCCGAAATAATGTTGTCAATGACTTCGGCCACCCGTTTACCATCCCCAATGGCATTGGTGATGAGCCCCGGTCCCACAATGTCGCCAATGGCAAATATGGCGTCATCCGAGGTCTGATTCAGGCTATTCACCGAAACGAATCCGTTTCTTGTGGCAATGTCCGCTCCCAGAAAACGGGTATCCGGGGCATCCCCGATGGATACCACAACCGTATCGGCCTCAAGCAGTTCTCCATCGTCCAGAAGCACGCCCTTATCTGTGATCTCTTTGGTAAAACAGGGCCAATGAAAGGTGGCACCCACGGCTTCGGCATCCTCTTTTTCTTTTCCAAATGCCGCCGGTTTCTGCACATCAATGAGAGTAATGATTTGTGCCCCCAGGCGATGGGCTTCGGTGGCAACGTCACACCCCACATTACCGGCACCGATGATCACCATCTTATGGCCGGGAGAGATCGCGTCGGTCTTGGCCGCCGCTAGAAAATCATTGGCTGAAACGGCAAACTCTATGCCGGGAACAGGCAGCATCCGGGGTTTTCTGGCACCGGCGGCCACCACCACATAATCAAATTCTTTCTTGATTTTCTTAAAACTCTTGGCCGTAATTTTCTGCTCCAGACGGATATCACCAATGAGTTGTTTCACCCGATCCAGCTCATTTTCAAGGGTTTGCCGTGGTATCCGGGAATCTGGAATCACCGAGGCTATTTTCCCGCCGATGGCATCGGATTCATCCATCAATGCAACCTCATGCCCCTTAAGGGTTAAATGCCAGGCCGCAGAGATGCCCCCCGGACCAGCCCCAATGACGGCAACCTTTTTCCCCGAGGATGCTGCGATTTCAGGCAGCTGTGTATTTTCACCGGCCTGTCCCAGCAACCGGACATTCACAGGGGTCATGTACTGCAGATTTTTCGTGCAGGAAGCCATGCAGGGGCTGGGGCACAAATATCCGCACACCGTGGCCGGAAACGGCGTATATTTCAAGCCCATGGATACGGCTTCGTCCATGAGACCGTTGCGAATGAGATGCCAACGGTCCTGAACAGGAATTCCGGTGGGGCAATTGGCCTGGCAGGGAGCTTTGTACACGGCATGTTCCCACACCGGCACCATACGCCGCAGTTCCCCTTTGGTGATCAAAGGAATGGTTCCCCGGTCCAGCTGCTGCAGATCGCCAATGAGCCCTCCCCTACCCAGTTCCCTGTCCCAGACATCCTGGCGGAAGGCGGCCATGGAAGAAAGGCCGGGCCCCGTCATTTTATCCATGGGGCTTCTGGCCTTTAAAATCTGCCATTCGGATCGTTTGGAAAGGCTGTCAAACAAGGCGGTTTTTCCCACCTTATCCAGAAAAGCACCCAGATTCAGATAAAGCCAGTCCCACTCTTCATCTGAAATGGTCAGCAATCTGGCATCCTTCTGGCTGTAATCCGAACCATCCCCCCGGAAAAAAACCTTGCCGCCCACCATACCCACCAACGGGCGATAGCCCAGGGTGTTTTCGTGGGATTGTTTATCAAACCCGCACACAACAGCAATACCACCGGCCATGAACTCTCCGAAGTAATCGCCACAGGAACCCAACACCCACAGTTCCGGCGGATCAAACCGGGGGTTGTGCTTGGTCATGGTCATGCCCCTGGCGCCGATATTTCCGCCAATGAACACCTTGCCCTGGGCGGCACCGTTCATGACACCATTGGAGGCATTGCCATGTACCGTGATCTGGGCACCGGCATTGAGCCAGCCCACATCGTCGGACACCGGCCCCAGAATCTCAATTTCCGTATTCGGGCACCCCAGTGAACCGGCGCGCTGGCCCGCCTGGCCCCTGATTCTGATTTTTATGATGTCACTGCCTTCCTGCCAGAGCCTTCCACCAATACCGTGTTGCCCGAAGGCATCCACCTCTATGGCCCGGTGGCCCTGTTTGACTTCCTTTTGAATCATCTCTTCAAGGATGCGGGAAGGAATTCTTTTTTCATCGTCCCTGCCGGAAACGACTTTATATTTTATCTTTTTCATATCTTCACCTCCTAAACCACATACTTGATATTGAGACGCTGGGCCGCTTCATAATTGTTGATGCCAAGGGCATCGGACATGCCGATGGGAAGGGATGTGGAGCGTCCCAGGGGTGCAACAATTTTTTTGAGCTCAATATCAAAGGAGACAAAGAGGTCCACGATGCGCTGGGCCACCTTTTCCGGATCAAGACGTCTGTAAAGTCTGGGGTCCTGAGAGGTGATGCCCTTGGGGCAGATACCCAAGTTACAGACATTGCAACGATCACGCTCGGTTCCCACGCATCCGGCAGCGGCCTGCATCACATATTTACCGATCTGAACACCACTGGCGCCCAACATGATCAGGGCCGCCGCATTGGCCGCAATATTGCCGTTTTTGCCAATCCCGCCACCGGCAAACAGCGGAATCTCATTTTGCTTGCCGATCTTCACCAGATTGAGATAATTGTCCCGAAGGCAGGAAGCTATGGGGTGTCCCATGTGGTCCATGGACACGGAATAGGCGGCTCCGGTGCCCCCGTCCTCGCCGTCAATGGCCAAGCCCGAGGCATAATCGTTGCGGGTGAGGTTATTTAACACGGCAAGAGAGGTGGAGGATGCGGATATCTTGGGATACACCGGCACCCGGAATCCCCACGCCATGGACATAGACATGATCATCTTGGCCACGGACTCCTCAATGGAGTACTGGGTCTGGTGCGTGGGGGGACTTGGCAGACTGATGCCCTGGGGAACTCCCCGGATGGCGGCAATGAGCTTGTTCACCTTGTGCCACATGAGAAGCCCGCCGTCACCAGGTTTTGCCCCCTGGCCATACTTGATCTCAATGGCGCAGGGGTCTTCTTTCATGTGGGGAATGGCATGGATGATTTCATCCCAGCCAAAGTACCCCGAGGCAATCTGAAGAATCACATACTTTAGAAAACGGCTCTTGAGCAGCCGGGGCGGACACCCGCCTTCACCGGTGGAAATGCGAACGGGCATGCCAAGCTCTTCGTTGAGGTATGCCACCCCCATCTGCAGTCCCTCCCACATGGTGGGGGAAAGAGCCCCAAAGGACATGCCGCCGATGATAAGGGGGTAGATTTCCCGCACCGGTGGAATCCACCCTTTGTTTTTCAGGCGCTGCATGTTCTCTTTCGGGGGTAGAATCCGGCCAAGCAGGGTTCTGAGCTCAAACTCATGACGTCCGGCATCAAGGGCGGGGTCGGTGAGCATGGAAATTCTGATGAATTTTATCTGATCCAAAATGGATTCGGTGCTGTTTCTACGTCCCCCGCGGGTTCGGGGCTCACCATTCTGATTTCTGTGGAACTTGAAGCGTTCCGTACCGGGATTTCTTTCCGGCGCAATGGCATCGTTGGGACAAACCATGGAGCACATGGCGCAGCCGATGCACGCCTCCTCAATGGAGGTTTTTTGTTTAATACCATACCAGGTTTCAAACCCGGACAATTTTCTTGCAGCCGGGTCCAGGGAGGTATCCAGGTTTCTTTTTCTGAAAACATCAAGCTTTATGGCCTGCACAGGGCAGACAGCGGTACATTGACCGCACAGGGTACACCGGTCCTTTTTCCAGTTGATCCGCCAGGGCAGATCGCTGAGGCTTAGAGAGGAAGGCGTAATGGTTCTGTTTGACGACATATTTTTATCTCCTGACGATCGGGGCCGACAATGGCGGTATCAAGGTGCATGGGTTGAAGGTCTTTACTTTTATCCCGGTCCGGAATCACGGCATCCAGGCCGCAGATTTCCGAAGAAAAGGCAAAGAAACCGGGCCTGCCCCCCACAACACCGGGCCGTAACTTTTTTCTGTCCTGGGCCATAAAAAGGGTGTTGTCGGGCAGTGTTCCGATGACGCAATTGGGGCCATCAATGATCAGCTGTCGGCATGTTTTTTTAAGATGTTTCAAGAACTCCGTGTCGGCATGGGCATCGATGCCTTTGTCCTGCAGGGGCGTAATGACATGCTTGTAGGCATCCAGACCAAGACCAAGACCCTGCATGGTGTAATGAAGGATATGGGCAAACACCTCGGAATCGGACTGATACCCCATGTAGCCGGGGAAATCCCGAGTGGAAAGGAAATCACGGATGGGAATAAAAGCTGTATTTTCACCATTGGTCATAGTGGAAAATCCCTCAATGAAAAAGGGATGACAGGCATAGAGGTTAATGGCGTAATTGGTGTTCTGACGTCCCTGGGCCATGATGGTCCTTGCCTTGAGATCCTTTCTGTCAAGCCCCAGGTACCGGGCGATCTGCATGGGATCACCCAGCTCTTTTATCATGATGGTGTCCGGCCAGAAGGAGTAGACGATCATGTCTTTTCTCTCCTCCCCCATTTCACGGATTTTCAAACGCATGTTCATAAGGCGCAGGGCAAGTTCCGTCTTGTCAAAGAGTTCCCATGATTCAGGATACTCATAGGCCCTGATGAGGTATACCCCCCGTTTCGGGGTTCCCTCAAGGGGTTGTTTGGGGATCTTGATGTTCATCTTGTATTTGGTCATGAACCCATTATCCATCATGAACAAATCCAGCTTTCGTATACCCTCTTCACTGAAAATACCCGACAGGATAGGTGCATCCTTCATCTCTTCAAAAGGGCCCCCAAGATCTCGAAGTAGAATCCCCACGCCTGATCCATCATGCCCCTCTTTCATTACATTAAGGGCTTTTATGGCAACCATGGGAGATACGGGCTCTTTGCTTGTAAGTGCAAACAAACGGCACATTCTCTTTTTCTCCTTGTTATTTTCACATGTTTGAGCGATATATAAGCTGTTAAATATAAGCAATTTTTGATTTTTTTTCAATCAATTTCTTCCCCAACGCTTTCTGTTGGTGAATTTACGTGGGGTCAACCTTGGATTCCTGCATTGAACAGGCAGCTGCTTTAAAACAATCACTTGAGACATCCTTGAAGGCGCATCACCTTGCCCTTCCCGGGGAACCACAGTTTTTAAAGGAGCTGGATACTGTCCTTATGTTCAGCCGCTTCATTGCCACCACCCTAACGCAAACGCCTGCCCTTTTAACGAATCTTTTTCATTCCGGAGACCTTCAGCGCCCCTACCCTGCCAACACATATAATACAAATCTGCGATATGCCATTGAAAATGCAGAAGAATCAGACAGTCTCCAAAGCATTTTAAGCCACCTGAGAATGCGTGAAATGGTACGCATTGCCTGGCGAGACATCAATAACACCGCTGCCTTTGAAGAAACCCTTGCCGATCTTTCCGCCCTTGCCGATGCCTGTGTGCAAAAAGCCATGGATCATTTATATGAAACTCTGTGTGCCATCCATGGCGTTCCTGTGGACAACAACGGTATCCCCCAGAAAATCATCGTCCTTGGCATGGGTAAACTCGGGGCCGGGGAGCTCAATTTTTCTTCGGACATTGATCTGATATTTGCCTTTCCCCAGGAAGGCCGCATGAAAAATGCCGTTAGAATGCAAACCTGTGAACTGTTTTTCACAAAACTGTGCCGAGAGTTCCTGGCAATATTTAACACGGCTGCCAGCGGCCAACCCATTTTCAGAGTGGATACCCGGTTAAGACCCTTTGGGGAAAATGGTCCCCTGGTGATGAACTCTGATGCCATGGAGATCTATTACCAGACCCAGGGCCGGGAGTGGGAACGATATGCCCTGATCAAGGCCCGCCCCATGGCAGGGGATCTTCGTGCAGGGCAGGCACTCCTCAATCGACTGAAACCCTTTGTATTTCGGAGATATCTTGATTATGGCACATTTGATGCTTTCCGGGACATGAAAAGACGAATCACCATGCAGGTCCGGGACAAGCACCTCAAAAACAATATAAAGCTGGGAGCCGGGGGCATAAGGGAAATTGAATTTTTCGGACAGCTCTTTCAGCTTATCCGGGGAGGGGTCGCCCCCCAACTACAGGAAAAAAAGATCTTAAAGGTGCTGGAACTCCTTGTGGAAGAACGTCTCATTGATGACAAAACGGCCCGGGACCTTAAAAGCGCCTACATGTTTTTGCGCACCGTGGAACATAGACTCCAGGAATATGACGACCGCCAGACCCATGACATCCCCGAAGATGAAACCGCAAGATACCGCCTGGCCCGGGCCATGGGTTTTGACATCTGGACAACCTTTAAAGCAGAACTGGACCATCACATGGGCACCGTCCATGTTCATTTCAACCGCCTGCTGGTTTCCAGGGAAAATGGGAAAAAAGAGATCAGGACAGACGATTCCTTTATATATCTGTGGGAAAATATTAATGATCCCCAGTCTGAGATACAACATCATCCCCTGCCGGGATATAACACACCGGAAAAAGTCATTGAGCTGTTAAAATCCCTTGCCGAACACCCCAACACCTGCAAATTGACCCATACCGGAAGACGCAGACTCAATGACCTGATTCCTCTGATCACCCGCATTGCAGGGGAATATCCAAATGGGGAAATCCTCCTTCTCCGGCTCATATCCCTGATCACCGCCATAGAGCGACGCACCTGCTATCTTTCCCTGCTCCTTGAAAATCCATCCGTCATTACCACCCTGGCCACCCTGGCCTCCAAAAGCCCCTGGATCATCTCTTTTCTTTCACGGCATCCGGCCCTGCTCGATGAACTCCTTGATCCCAAAGCACTTTACCGACCACCGGACCGGGAATTTCTGGAAAAAGATCTGGCCCACCGCATGGCCTCAATTCCCCCGGAAGATTTTGAATTTCAACTGGAGGAGCTTTGCATCTTTAAACAGAGCAGCACCCTCAGGGTGGCAGCGGCAGATGTCAGCGGGGACTATCCTTTAATGAAGGTAAGTGATGCCCTCACCGACATTGCTGAAACGGTTCTGAGACGAGTTCTTCTCATTGCCTGGCAACAGACGGCAAAAAGATATGGACATCCATCGGGGATAACCGCTTCCCCGGATTCCACACCGGGATTTGCCGCCATTGCCTATGGAAAGCTGGGGGGAATCGAACTGGGATACAAATCGGATCTTGATATGGTTTTCATTCATGGTGCCTCTGAAGGCAGCACCACAGAGGGGACGCGCAGCATCGAAAACATGCGATTCTACAGCCTGCTGGGCCAGCGAATCATCAATATGCTCACCGTGCATACCCCGGCGGGAACCCTTTATGAGCCTGACATGCGCCTTCGGCCCAGCGGTCAGTCCGGAATGATTGTCAGCCACATTGATTCCTTCCGGGAGTACATGGAAACACAAGCCTGGACCTGGGAACATCAGGCCATTATCCGGGCCCGTCCGGTGGCAGGGGATCCCCTTCTGCAGGAACAGTTCAACAAGATCCGCCAAGGGGTAATCATGCGGCAACGTAACCCCCAAACCCTGCAACAGGAAATCCGGGCCATGCGCCAGCGCATGGCAGCCCAATCCCCCGGTGATTTATCCCGAACCAATGACATTAAACAGGGAAAGGGCGGCATTGTGGACATCGAATTCCTGGTGCAGTTTCTGACCTTGAATCACGCCTGGCAACACCCTGCCCTGACCCGATGGACAGACAATATCCGTTTGATTGAAACCCTTGAAAAAGAACTTATATTGACCGGCGATCAGGCAAAACTGCTGAAAAAAACTTATATTGCCCTTCGCAAAACCCTTCACCGGCTTGACCTCCAAGAAAAAAAGGAGCGGCGCCAGCCCGATGGTCTCCAGTCCCAGGCCCAGGCCGTGTCTGATCTGTTTGAACAATTTCTTCATGATTGATAATAATACCCTTCAGCCCCCGTCACCCCGTGTGAGCAGTGCTTTGACACGCCATGGTCACGTTTTTTTTGGGGTTGGCCATAAAATCGGCCACTCTGGGGATGAGTCATACCCCCATTTTCGTACAACCTGATGGGGTTAGTCATCGAATAACAAGGAGCATTTAAGAATGACCAAAACAACCTGGGATACCCCCTTCTGGCCTAAGGGAGTACCCCATACCATATCTGATTATCACCTGCCTCTATACCGCATTTTGGACCATGCGGCAGTCAAATATCCCCAACATACATTTACCCTGTTCCAGGGAAAGAGCAGAACCTATGCCCAGGTAAAAGACACGGCAAACAGAGTTGCCAATTTTCTGGCCCGGTACGGCATTAAAAAGGCAGATCGCGTCGCACTGTTTCTACCCAATATTCCCCAGTTTCCCGAGATTTTTTTTGGTATACTAAAAGCAGGTGCCGTTTGCGTAAACTGCAACCCCATGTATACGGCATCGGAACTCAACCACCAGCTGAGCGACTCCGGAGCAAGGGTGATCTTCTGTATGGAGCACCCTTCTTTGTATGACAAAACCGTCACGGCCATAGCAGACACAGAGGTTAAAACCATAGTAACATGCAACATCTCTTCTTACCTGCCCGCCGGCCTGGCCTTCATGGGCCGTATGCTTAACAAACTCCCCAGAATAAAACATCTAGCCGGGCATTTAAAATTTGATGACATTGTGGCAGAGGCTGCCCCCACCCCACCGATGGTAACCATCGACCCGGAAAAAGACACAGCGGTAATGCTCTACACCGGCGGCACCACCGGTGTTCCCAAGGCTGCGGAACTGACCCATGCCAATTTGATCTATAACTTAAAGGCGGCCCACGCCTATTTTCGCATGGTGCATGAACCCGGTGAACCCCCGGAACCCTTTCGCCCCGGGGGAGCACATACTACTCTTGGGGTACTGCCTTGGTATCACAGCTTTGGACTGACAGGAGCCCTGCTTTTAACCGCATTCACCGGCAACCGGATCCTGTGCATTCCTGATCCCCGGTCCGGAAAACCGCCCTTCACAGATGTCCTTAAAACCATTGCAAAGTTTAAACCCACTTACATGGCTACAGTTCCCACGTTGTTTGTGGCCTTTAACACCCATCCCCGATTAAAAAAATACGATCTTTCTTCCATCAAAGGATGTCTGTCTGCAGGTGCACCGCTACCCCCCGAGGTATGCCAGCAATTTGAAGAAAAAACCGGTGCCATTATTTTTGAGGCCTATGGACTAACCGAAACCGCCCCTTGTGTCTGTGCCAATCCCTCAATAAAAGAAACCCGGAAAATCGGCACCGTTGGTTTTCCCCTGCCCGGAACCCAGGTTAAAATTGTTGACGTGGATACCGGCACAACGATTCTCCCACCGGGGGAAGAAGGAGAGCTTGCCGTGTGTGGTCCACAGGTAATGAAAGGATACTGGAAAAAGCCCCAGGCCGATGCCGAAGCTTTCAGAATTTTGGATGGTAAAAAATTTTTTCTCACCGGTGACATCGCAGAAATTGACCAAGAGGGTTATCTTTCCATAACCGATCGCAAAAAAGACATGATTCTTGTCAGTGGATTCAATGTCTACCCAAGAGAAGTAGAGGATATTCTTTACACCCATCCTGCTGTGGCCCTTGTTGCAGTGGTGGGTATTCCCGACGAAACCAGAGGAACAACGGTGAAGGCATTTATTAAACTCAAACCGGATCACCCCCTTACCGAAAAAGACGTCATCGCATTTTGCAGGGAAAAAATGACCGGATATAAAAGGCCCAGAAGAGTTGAATTCGTTGAAGAAATCCCGATATCCAGTGTGGGAAAAGTACTGAGATGAGTACTGCGGAATGAGATGACAAGCCAGAAATCCCAGTAATGGAAAAAACGAGATTGGGGGCGTGATCACAACATAAGGGTGGGGTCAGGCTTGCGTTATTGACACTTTTGTTGGAATATGCCTTGAAACACAAATAATTGTCAAAAACACAAATCTGACCCCGTCGACCCGCCAACAATGACGAGTAGCCCAAGTTATGACCAAGCCCGAGATTGATAACAACCTCGTAAGGGCCAATTCTTATAAACGTTACTATTCGGTGCCGGATGGCCTCGGAATATGTCCGGGGCTGAAAAACATAAAAATCTATGGATTTAAATAAATACTTTCTTTAAATTGCATAATACATTAATTTTAAAAACCCAAATTAACATATTTTCTGTTTTTTTATCTTGACACCCAACTTATCATTAGTATATCTGGTTTCAGATATCCCTATGGAAGCATTCTCAATCCGGGGGGCCAGACCACAAAAAGCTTCAATAAAAATTGGCATAAAATTTGCTTACTAAAATTATAACAATGCTGCCTTTTTTACTATGCGCATCTTTCAACCCTCACCCCATGACCTGCACAGACCATGGGACATGCCAACGGGTGGCCCCGGATGCAATAATGAAAATTCAGCAGAGAATGTGCTTTCTGAATGCGGATACCAAAAGGTATGTAATCCGCCACCCTAATTGGTTAACCGCACTTTTTTAAACGTATTCAGTGTAAGGAGAACAGGAAAATGAACAAAAAGTATGATGCCATAATTATCGGCGCTGGCGTTATTGGATGCCCCATTGCCTATGAGCTTTGCAAAATGGGTTATAAAACCCTTAATGTTGACAAACAGCCCGATGCCGGTGAAGGATCCACGGCGGGTTCATGTGCCATTGTCAGAGCTCACTATTCAACGGCAGATGGCGTGGCCATGGCCTATGAAGGTTTTAAATACTGGCTGGACTGGGAAAATTATCTGGACCACGTAACCGATGAAAAAGGCCTTGCCAGATACATGAACACCGGTTCTCTTCTTTTGAAATCCGAGGGACATGACTGGCAAAAAGTCCAGAAAAATTATGATGAAGTGGGTGTAAAATACGAACCATGGGACAATGAGAAAATAAAAAAAATGATTCCACCCATTGATCTTCATAAATACTGGCCGGTGAGACGTCCGGAAGATCCCAAATTCTACGATGAACCAACAGAAATGCTGAAGGGCGGTATTTTCTGTCCTGAGGGGGGGTATGTGAATGATCCTGCACTGTCAGCCCACAATATCATGAGGGCCGCCGAAGCCAAGGGGGGAACATTCATGTTCAATACAGAAGTTGTGGAAATTCGCAGCGAAAACGGCAAAGTGGCCGGTATCACCTTAAAAGACGGCACAAAAATTGATTCCCCTGTTGTGGTTAATGCAGGTGGGCCTCACTCCTTTAAAGTGACCCAAATGGCAGAAGGTGTGTGGGAAGGTTGCAATATTAAAACCAAGGCCCTTCGCCACGAAGTCATGCATTGCCCGTCTCCGGAAGGGTATGACTACCTCAATGATGGCTATCACATGTCCGATGGGGATATTGGTTGTTACGTCAGACCCGAGGTTGGCAACATGTTCCTCATCGGCAGCGAAGACCCCGACTGTGACCCCCAGGAATGGGTGGATCCGGATGAATTTTACGCTGGTAAAGGCGGACACGGCAGGGACAATCAGTTAACAGACGAACAATGGAAAGCACAGTGCTACCGTTTCGGAAAACGTGTGCCGGAACTTAAAGTGCCCAACCAGCCCAAAGGCGTGTGCGACCTCTATGATGTATCCGACGACTGGATTCCCATCTATGATAAAACCGATCTGGGGGGATTCTACCTGGCAGTGGGTACCAGTGGCAACCAATACAAAAACGCTCCGGTGGTGGGTAGAATGATGGCAGAACTCATTGATGCCTGCGAAAAGGGTCTGGATCATGACAACGAGCCCTTTCAGTTCACCTATCACTACACAGGCAGGACAATGGATGTGGGCTTTTTCTCACGCAAGAGAGATATTAACTACAACTCCAGTTTTTCCGTTAACGGTTAATCCATGTCGCGTTCCGTGATATTAAAATATTGATTTACCCTTGCAAGGGCCTGTTTGTGACAGACAGGCCCTTTTTTTAATTGAAGACAGGAACTTTCACCATGAAAATATATGTATGCGTAAAACCGGTCCCCGATTCTGCGGCTAACATTGTCATAACGGGCGATACCGACATTGATGAAAAAATTTCATTTCTCCTCAATCCATATGATGAACACGCCATCACCGAAGCCACGGCCTTCAGAACGCATCTGGGACAGGGTGAAGTAATCGCCATTTCAGTGGGGCACCGGGACGTGGAAAAAACCCTCCGATCAGCCATGGCCATGGGGGCGGATCGATCTATACATGTGGTGACCCGTAAACACGAAGATAGTATTTTGACGGCCAGGGCTCTCAAAAAAGCCATTGAACAGGATGGTACACCGGGCATCATCTTCACCGGCAGAGAATCCATTGACATGGAAGGCATGCAGACCATGTTTCGCCTGGGGGCCGCCTTTGATTTCCCTGTGGCATCAAACGTGGTCAAATTTACACCAAAAGAGGCATCTGCCCTGGTGGAAATTCAAAGCGAAGGCGGGGGGAAACATGTCTACATGCTTTCCATGCCCTGTGTCCTGGGTGTGGGTAGGGGGATTAACACCCCCTCCTATCCCACCTTCCCGGACGTGGTCAAGGCACGAAAAAAAGAAATAAAGTGCATTGATATTGACACATTAGAAATATGTCAACCTCCTTCCTCCATGACGATTGTCTCCCTGGAACCCTTTGCAAAACACCGGATGGCAAAAGAAATCACAGGCACCCCGGCAGAACAGGTAAAAACCCTTGTGGATATACTCAAAAATGAGGCCAGAGTCCTATGATCCACCCATGACATGGGGGGGGGCACAAGACGGCTCACCTTGCAATACCCGGAGCCAGGGCATCGTCAACACTAAGAATCGAGTTAAGCACACGCAACAGATAAAAAAACGGAATCATGGATTTTAAGGACAAAATATGAAGAAAACAGGTGTTATTATCGAAATCAAATCAGGCAGGATCAAAGATGCCAATTTCGGCATGATTGCCTGTGCCGGAAAAAAAGGTCATGACGTCTATGCTTTTATCATTAATCAAGCAGCAATATCCTTTCGTGAAGCCCTGGAATCCCATGGGGTACATACCATTGTAGAAATAACCACCTCCAGACCGGGACAGGAACAATGGAATCCGGAACAATGCTCCCATGCCATCATTGAGGCAATGAAGGCCCATGACATCAACACTGTGTTTGGCCTGACAACCTCCATGGGACGGGAACTGCTACCCAGGATTGCCGCCCTTCTTGATGCACCTCTGGTCATGGATTGCGTGGATGTGGATTGCGAAAAAGGTATCGCAAAAAAGGCGCTTTTCTCAGGCAAAACCCTTGGTACCATTCAAGTAAAGGGTCGCCATCAGCTCTTTGGAATCAGGCCTAACATTCTTTGTGCCGTCCCCGTAAAAAGCAAGGCGGAAATGATCTCCATGGGCGTTAAAGAACCTTTAACCCGGCGATTGAAAACTGTTGAAATTCAACACACAGACGACTCCCGAATGAGTCTGTCTGAAGCGGACATTATTATTTCCGGTGGTCGGGCACTGCAGAACAAAGAAAATTTTGAGCTGTTGTTCCAATGTGCCGCGGTCATGAATGCCGCCGTGGGTGCATCCAGGGTGGCCGTGGACATGGGATGGGTACCGTACACCATGCAGGTGGGACAGACCGGTGAAAAAGTCAGCCCGCGGGTCTACATCGCCTGCGGTATTTCAGGTTCCATACAGCACTTTGCAGGAATGAAAATGTCTGGTATGATCATCGCTGTAAATACCAACCCCGAAGCAGCCATGGTGTCCCATTGCGATTATTTTATTCAGGGAGATCTTTTTGAAGTCATTCCTTTGCTCATCAAGGAACTTGAAAAACAACAGCCATAAAAGACACACCTAAAGGGAGAGAATGAAAGATCCGGCCATAAAAGACAGCACATATTGTAAACATGCCATTACAGAAGCCGATTTTGTGTCTGTCTTTAACAATTTCAGTGAAGGGATAATCCTCACAGATCTGAAAGGCATAATCCGCTATTACAACCGGGCCATGTCCCGCATTGATGAACTGGCTCCACGGGATGCTCTGAACAAAAAAATAACGGAGGTATATCATCTCACCGACGATGACAGTATCATCATGCAATGCTTGAAAAAAGGCGTTCCCATCATAGATAAACCCATCTATTATCGCACCCGCATGGGAAAAATCGCCAACACCATTCACAGCGCCTTTCCCCTTACACGAAACAGCCAGATGATCGGCGTTATCTGTTTTGTAAGGGACTACAATGTCCTTGCCGCAACCATTGCGGACATGCCGGTTGGTCAACAGGCATTTGACTCCGATATTTTTTTTGATTCCATTATTGGTGAAAATCCTGAACTTGTGAAGGCCATTTCCTCTGCCAAAATGGCTGCCAACACCCCATCGCCGGTGATGCTGTATGGTGAGACTGGCACCGGCAAAGAGCTTTTTGCAAGAGCTATCCATAATCACAGTGCCAGAAGTCGTCAGAAGTACACCCCTGTCAACTGCGCCGCCATCCCTGAAAACCTTTTGGAGGGCATCCTGTTTGGCACCTCAAAGGGCGCCTTCACGGGATCAGTGAACAAGGCGGGGCTATTTGAAAAAACCCATGGAGGAACCATTTTTTTAGATGAACTCAATTCCATGCCCGTGGGACTCCAGAGTAAAATTTTGCGGGTACTCCAGGAGCGCAAAGTGCGAAGGGTGGGTGGATTAAAGGAAATCTCCATTGATATTAAAATCATCAGTTCCGTTAATGTCGATCCCCACGTGGCCATGGGAAATGGTACCCTGCGCTCGGATCTTTTTTACCGTCTGGGGGTCGTTTTTGTTCACATTCCTCCCCTGACCAGAAGAATTGAAGACCTTGACATTCTTGTAAATCACTTCATTCAAAAACACAACAAACTCATGGGAAAAGGCGTTCAGGCAATCTCCAGTAATGTCATGATACGATTCAGGGGATATCACTGGCCCGGAAACGTCAGGGAGCTGGAACACGCCATTGAAGGTGCTATGAACATCGTTGGCACCAGCGATACCATCCAGATCCGCCATCTCCAATCACATTTCTCGAATATTCCACCGGTGCCCACAACCCAAGCGGCCACGCAGACGGACCTTATGCCCCCCAATATCCATCCCCCCCCTGCCCTCCCGATACAGGACGGGCAGACATGCCCCCATGCAAATCTCATTGACAAGAAGAGAATGCAGGAAAAAGAAATGGTCCACAACGCCCTTTCCATCCACACCGGAAACATTGCCAAGGCTGCAGCCAGCCTGGGAATCTCTCGTCAGCTTCTTTATTACAAAATGAAAAAATATAAAATGCAACGAATGGATTACCTTCCCGCGGAGTAATTTTTTTTACTGTAAGTGTAAATTTTTTTACTGTAAAAAGTTTTATTATCCGTGATATCCACCCAAGCATTCCCTCAAATAATAATTTTAATTCAAACATAAAACAAACTTTCACGTTTTCAGTGGATTTTTTTACTGAAGCATTATCGTTGATGGTCTTGCATACCTCCAGCGTTCATTTTTTAGGTACGCCGTGCCGCAGCTGGCATAAATTGCTATAGTCAAATCATATGGCAAAAAAGGGATGCACCAAATCCTTAAAGGTTCATTTCGATTTACTCTGGTATATTTATTGCTGAGAGATACTCTATATGGCCGGCCAGACCATCCTTGTCCGACCTTTCCAATTCGTATGCTGCTTCAGTTATGATGTTAACAAAAATAGGATTTGGACCTGATCCCCCCCGGCCACTCTTGACACAAGATGTGGCAACGATGTCCGGCTTGTCTTAATTGGAGATTGAAATTTTTATCAGTCACCATGCTTTTGGCAACGTTTTGAACATAAAAATTGAAATCTGTAAAACCGACAACAACGCACTTCTGAACCCCCAAAATGGTCGGTGTTTTGATCAAGCCTTAAGGTTTCTTGTCCACATTCCGTATATTGTTCAACAGAACTGACTCAGTACAAATCTAAGAACGTTTAAGTTTTGGAGGCACGAGTATGAGAAACAGGAACAGCGTACTTTTCACCGTTTTAACCTTTGCCATATTCATGATTGCGGGCACCCTTACTGCCTTTGCCGCAGACAAAAGTGTTGCCGTGGGTGTTCTAGGCCCCTTCACCGGACCCTCTGCCCAGACCGGCGAAGAGTTTAAGGCATCTGTGCAAATGGCCATGGAAGCCATTGATTATAAAGTGGGAGATTACAAAATCGACATCGTGTGGGTAGATTCCCAGTCCGATCCGGCCAAGGCTGCCGGTGCCTATGCAGAGGCCGTTGAAGGCAAGGGGATTCAGGCCGGCGTGTTGAACTGGCACTCCTCTGTTGCCATCTCCGTCATGGATGTGGCTGCCCAATACAAGGTTCCCCACATGTTCGGCTTTGGTGCCAGTGAGGTGGTCAATGAAAAATGGCGGGCCAATCCGGAGAAATACAGCTACTGGGGCGGCAAGGGATGGCCGGTACCTGCCAAGCTTGAAAAAAACTACGTGGAAGCCTTGAATAACGCCATCAACGCGGGCACCTGGAAACCTGAAAAAAAGCTTGCCGCCATCTACGGCGAGGACACAGACTGGGGCCGCAGCGCTGGTGCATCTTATAAACAAGCCCTGGAAGCCAGTGGATGGAAAATCTTTGGAGAAGAGTATTTCCCCGCCACACAGACCGATTTTTATCCCCTTTTAAGCAAATTCAAAAAAGCCGGTGTTGCCGCCGTGTTTGGGACATCCACATTCCCTGCTGCCCTCACGGCCTTTGTGAAACAGTTCTCCGAAGTAGGCCTTAAGAGCGTTCTGGTGGCCTCGGGCCTTGGATGGATCGGCGACTGGTATAAAATGACGGGCCCTTCTTCTGACTACGTGCTGGATTCAATTCCCCAGCTCACCACCCCCGAAGCCCGACAGTGGGCACTTGATGTTAAGGCAAAAGTGGGCTTCAACCCCAGCCCATCGGCTGGAGGTCTCTCTTATGACGGCATTCGCATGTTCATCAAAATACTCAACAGAACCTTTGAAAAATATGGGGTACTCGATAAGGAATCCATCCACAAAATCATGGTAGACGAGGTCAACACCGGCCAACTCACCTATGGCAGGAAAGATGGTGCCATCATCATGAACGAGTACAAATACACCGCGGAAACCATGCCGGATATGGTGGTGTCAAGCGACGCCTATTTCTTCCCCATTCTGCAGTACAAGGCAGGCAAAGGCAGTATCATTTTTCCGGACGCGTGGAAGGTAAAGGAGTTTGAATCAAAGAAATAAAGCCGGAAAGCGCGCTTTTTAAAAAAGGGTTCCGGCGTTTTTGTCGGAGCCCTGAAAAGAACCGCTTTTTGTATTTCTCACCGTCAACTCTTTAAGGAAGAACTACCTATCATGATCGTACTGGAAACCCATAATCTGACCAAACAATTTGGTGGACTCACCGCCGTCAATGACGTATCCATGACCATCTACCAGGGCGATATTGTGGGACTTATCGGTCCCAACGGTGCGGGTAAAACAACCTTTGTAAATGCCATTTCGGGGCTTAATCCCCCCACCTCCGGCAAGGTGGTCCTGTTCGGAGAAGAAACCACCGGGCTGACCCCGGAAAAAATGTGCCGAAAAGGCCTATCCCGTACTTTTCAGATTCCCAGCCCCTTTCCCAAAATGACAGCCATCGAAAGTGTCATGACCGCTTCCATTTTCGGCAATAATCCCGGGGTTGTGAAAGATCCCATGCAACACAGCCGGGAAATGCTTGATTTTGTAGAGTTCCCCATGGCCGAAAACGTGCTGTCCGAACAGCTTAACACAGTTCAGTTAAAACGTCTGGATCTTGCCAGGGCACTAGCAAGCCACCCCAGACTGCTGTTCATGGACGAGCTTGCCTCGGGGCTCAGTGAAGGCGAACTCACCGACATCATGCGCATCATTGGAAAAATCAGCGCCAAGGGCATCTCCATCCTCATGATCGAGCATATCATGCAATTAATCATGGCGGTGTGCAACCGCCTGTTGTGCATTCAATTCGGCACCAAAATCGCAGAAGGTACCACTGAAGAGGTGGCCAATGATCCCCGGGTGACCCGGGCCTATCTGGGAAGTGCAGGCGATGATCATCAATAAATAAGGCTCTGATTTAATTTCACCCGGATTGTGAGTACGTCCGCCACATTTCCGGATATCCTTGATCAGAACCAGGCAAAAAAATGGAGAACTCATGCTGCTACAAGTAAAAGAACTGGATGCCGGATATGGATACCTGCAAATCCTGAGAAAGGTGAGCCTCAACGTGGACAAGGGCGAATATGTCTGCATTGTAGGGCCAAACGGTGCCGGTAAAAGCACCACAATGAAGACCATTGCAGGCTTGATCCCCCCCATGGGGGGAACCATTCTGTTTAATGGAGAAGATATCACAGCACTGCCCGCCTACCAAATCACCCAACGGGGTATAGCCTTTGTTTCCGAAGAAATGAACCTGTTTGTGAACATGTCGGTGCAGGAAAACCTGTTGATGGGGGCCTATATTATTCGTGACAAGAATGTCCAGAAAAAACGCCTGAAATTTGTATTTGATCTGTTTCCCCGACTGGCAGAACGAAAAAATCAGCTAGCCGGTACCATGAGCGGTGGTGAGCGAAAAATGCTGGCCATCGGTCGTGGCATGATGTCCGACCCAACCCTGATGCTAGTGGATGAGCCCTCCTTTGGACTGGCTCCCCAGCTCACGGCCAGTGTATTTCAGTCCCTTGAAGTCCTGAGAGAAAACGGAGTCACCATCATGCTGGTGGAGCAGAACGTCACCACCACATTATCGGTGACCAACCGGGGGTATGTCCTGGAAAACGGCAAAGTGGGCCTGGAAGGCAAAAGTTCGGATCTTCTCAACGATACCTATGTAAAAAAAGTATTTCTTGGCGTTTAATCCCCAATAGAATCTGGAGAAACTGTATGTCTGACAACCTTAAGGATAGCATTGCCTGGATGAAATCAGCCAAGGGCATCACCATCCTTGGCTCCATTTTGCTGGCCATTTATGCCACCATCAACAGTGGCCCCTATGTTCTTGCCAATACCATCATCACCGGCGGTATGCTGGCCCTTGTGTCCACTGGACTAACCCTGATGCTGGGGGTGTTGAACATTGCCATGTTTGCCCATGGTGAATTTTTCATGATCGGCTCCCTGGCCGCCTATTATGTCTTTACCCCCATCAGCAACTACACCACACTGCACCCCGATTCCCTTTTGGTAATCTGGGGCCCCATTGTGGCAATCATCGTCTCCATGCTGGTGGGTGCCGTGGCCGGAATGATTTCAGAATTTCTGGTGTTCCGTCCTTTGCGGAAACGGGCCTCGGACAACTGGGTAATGAACTCGTTTCTGCTCACCGTGGGATTAAGCGTGCTCCTTGTAAATTTGCACCAACTGATCTTTGGTGCCGATTTCAAGGGCATCGTCAAATATTGGGGCGGCATGCCTTTTTCCATGGCTGAAGTGTTCATCTCAAGGGACCGGGTGTATGCCTTTGGAATTTCAATATTCATCGTCTTTTTGTTCTGGCTCTTCATGACCTACACCCGCACCGGCCGGGCCATCCGAGCAGTATCACAGGATGCTGTAGGTGCCCAGATTGTGGGTATCAACATTGAGACAATTGTTTTAATGACCATCTCGTTAAGCTGCGCACTTGCCGGTGTTGCCGGCGGCAGCCTTCTGTTCATGTATCCCTCCTACCCCACCATGGGACTGGAACCCCTTTACATGGCCTGGTTCGTGGTCATCCTCTCTGGTCTTGGAAACATTTTAGGTGCCGTGGCCGGCGCCTTCATGGTGGCCCTTTTAAAGGTAGTCACCGTGGAATATATCGGGGCCGGATGGGACTTTGTGGTTCCCTCCATTCTGATAATGCTAATTCTCATCTTTAAGCCCAGCGGAATATTCGGCTCTGAAGTCCGTGGGGTTCTAGATACATAGGAGATAATGATGGAAACAACAAACACCGTTCAAGCACGACCTGAATCGGTACCCCTGCTTGGACAAATCGGCTTCAATCCCGCAGGCATCCTGTGTGTCCTGCTCTTGATGGCGCTGCCCTTTATACCGCCCTTCAACCAGGAATACCTGCTGCGATGGCTAATCTATGCCGCATTTATTGCCACCCTGTCCGTGGGCTTTGACTTTACTGCGGGCTACATCAATATCGTCAACTTCGGCTATGCAGCCGTGGCCGGATATGGAGGATACACTTCGGCTCTGCTGGCTGTTAATTTCGGTATCTCCCCCTGGATAGGCATTTTCCTTGGCGGGGCCAATGCCGCCATCCTGGGACTGATCATCGGCATGATTTCCCTGCGATTGCGGGGGATTTTTGCCGCATGCCTCTCCTGGTTTTTCGGTCTGGCCATCATGGGGCTTGCCACTAAACTGGTGTGGCTGACCAGGGGCCCCCTGGGGCTTCGGACTCCCCGGATGTTTGCAACCGAATCTAATGTCCCCTTTTATTATCTCATCATCGTGCTTTTAATCCTAACCTACATCATCTGCCGCATGGTGGTCAACTCCAAGGTGGGTCTGGCCTTCAAGGCCATCGGACAGAACATGGATGCTGCCCGCACATCGGGCATAAATCCCGTTTTTTACCGGGTGTTCAACTTCACCCTGTCCTGCGCCCTTGCCGGAGTTCTTGGGGGATTCTACGGCCATTACTACGGCATACTCACCCCAGAAGTCATGCACACCACCAAAACCGTCGAAGTGCTCGCAGTGGCCTACATCGGTGGTAGGGGAAGCCTCTGGGGCGGAGCGGTGGTGGCTTTTCCGTTTATCTTTTTAATGGAAATCATCCGATCCACCCTTTCCAACCTACCCGGATTAAACCTCATTATATACGCCCTGCTGCTCATTGTGGTAATGATTTACTATCCAGGTGGATTTTCTCACTTTTTTGATGTTCATCTCCGTAATTCAAAAAACAGGGTATTGAGACTATTGTTAAACGAAAAATACATATTGTGAGTTGAGACATCTTAAAACAGACCGATGTTATGAACAGGCCCATTGACCTCGTTATCACACCGATTGTTAACTGTGGTCGATGCTGCCAGCAAATTCCAAAATTTAAAATCATCATTATTCATCAATCATGGCTTAAAAATTGCAAAAAAAAACAGAAATAACCTTTTACTGGCCCTCCCTTGTTCCGCAGAAAGCCATTCTCCCCTGCAGGAAACAAAGCAAAGGGTCCCCATATCTAATTAACAAAAGGAGAGCTTTTACATGAAAACAAATGCAAGAGCAGTGGTTATCGGCGGTGGTGCCATAGGAGTAAGTGTTGCTTATCATCTGGCAAAATATGGCTGGGGCAACGATGTGGTCCTTCTTGAAAAACATGAACTCACATCGGGATCAACCTGGATGGCCGCCGGAAATGTCTCCTTTTTCCATTCAAGTTTCTATGGTACCCAGGTAAACATGAAGAGCATTGAAATCTTCAAGCAACTAGAAAAAGAAACCGGCCAGAACACCGGGTGGCACACCACAGGCTCCATCCGCACCGCAGACAACCGGGACCGCATGGATGAACTGGGATATTTTTATTCCATGAGCAAATGTCTAGGACTTGATGTGGACTGGGTCACCCCGGAAAAAATGAAACAACTTCATCCGCTGATGAATGTGGAAGGCTTGCTGGGCGGCCTCTACTGGCCCGATGACGGTGATGTGGATCCCAACAGTCTGACCCAGGCACTTGCCATGGGTGCCAGAAAATACGGAGCTGAAATCAACCTTCACACCATGGTCACCGCCATTGAAAAGCTGCCCTCCGGCGAATGGCTGATAAAAACAGACAAGGGAGACATCACCTGCGAACATGTCGTCAACGCCGCAGGCCTCTGGGCACCGGAAGTGGCCAAAATGGTGGGCCTTGAAATCCCCTCCATCGCCATTGCCCATACCCACATTCTGTATGAAAAAATCAATGCCGTTGATGAGCGTGAAACCATGCTTCCACTGGTGCGGGACCCCGATCGTTCCATTTATCTACGCCAGGAAATGGACAGCCTGATCTTAGGAATGTATGAAAAATATGGTCAACAATGGAAAGCAAAGGGTGTACCCTGGGACTATGCACAGACCGAATTAAATGCCGATATTGACAACATTGCAGAAAATATCGAACACGGCATGTTTCGTTTCCCCGTTCTGGGTGATACAGGCTTTAAACACGTCACGGCTGGCCCCATCACCTATACCCCCAACGGCGACCCCTTGGTGGGTCCCGCCTCACCCCTTAAAAATTTCTACCACGCATGCGGATACAGTTTCGGCATCACCCAAGCAGGCGGCATCGGCCATTTCCTTGCTGGCTGGATCATGAACGGAGAACCTGAAATTGATCTGTGGGACATGGACAGCCGCCGATACGGCAGCCATGCGAACTGGGCCTACAATCACGAAAAAATTGCCGACACCTATCCCCGCCTCTACTCCATTATTTATCCCAATGAATGGCGGGATGCCGCCCGCCCCAACCGCACAAGCCCCATCTATGCATACCAGAAAGCGGCCAATGCATCCTTTGGCGATTACTTTGGATGGGAATGCCCCAACTATTTTGCCCCTGAAGGTGAAGACAACCACGAAACGCCCTCCTGGCGGCGCAACAACTCCTTTGACAATGTAAAGGCTGAATGCAAGCATGTCATGGAAAAAGTAGGTCTCCTGGATCTTACTCGCTTTGCCAAAACCCGCATTTCAGGCCCCGGTGCTGAAGCATGGCTAAACAAACTCACCTGTCAAAAGATTCCCACAACGGATGGAGCCCTGTCCTTGACCCCCTGCCTTGACCATGACGGCATGTTCAAAACCGACATGACCGTGTCCCGCACTGCCAAAAATGATTACTTGTGCGTCACAGCAAGTGTTGGCAAAAAACATGATCAGCATTGGATGATACAGACTCTTCCCGAAGACGGTTCTGTCACCATGGAGGATCTTACATACAAAATGGGTTGTCTGGTCCTTGCCGGCCCCAAAAGTCGAGAAGTGCTTGCCAAAGCCTGCTATGACGATGTTTCCGATGAAAATTTCAAATTCAGCACCACCAGAGAGCTCCATGTGGGTCGGGTGAAATGCCGGGTAAACCGCATGAATTATGTGGGAGAGCTGGGATTCGAGATTTTTCATCCCATGGAGCAACAAATCTCACTTTTCAACCACCTCATGGCTGTGGGCGCTGAATTTGAGTTGAAAATGTTCGGCATGTACGCCATGGATTCCATGCGTCTTGAAAAAGGATATCTGGCATGGAAATGTGAAATGAACCGCCATCATCATCCCCTTGAAACCAACGTCTCCTGGACAGTGAAATGGGATAAGGATTTCATTGGCAAAAAGGCCCTGGCTGAAAAGAAAGCAGCCGGTATAACCCAGAAACTGATCTGCATGGTGGTCGATGCCACGGATTCCGACCCCTATGGCTATAATGGTATCTACAAAGATGGAGAACGAGTGGGAATCACCTCCTCAGGCGGATATGGTCACCGCGTTGACAAAAGCATTGCTCTGGGATATGTCACCCCTGAACTGGCCGTTCCAGGGACAAAACTTGAAGTTGAAATTCTGGGAAAAATGCGAACCGCAGAGGTGGTGGCCATGCCTTTGTATGATCCTGAAAATAAAAAAATTAAAGCCTAAAACGAATCCATAATGGGGAAAAGGTCAGGCTTGCGTTATGAGCATTATCGATTACGTTCCGGGTTTACACCGGCTGTGGACGATAATGCCAATAACGCAGGCCTGACCCCATTTTTCCCAAACCTGCAAAAACTCTTGTACATGGAGTACAAGAAGACGGATACGCTGATCTCCATGGTTTGATGGACGAAGTTTCACAAACAAAAGCTTAAAGACGAATCAAAGGATATGTTGTTATGAAAATTTTTGTATGCATCAAGCATGTTCCAGACACAGCCGCGAGCATAAAGCTGAATGGAAACAACGCATTTGAAGACGCTGAATGCAAGTTTATTATAAATCCCTACGATGAATATGGTCTGGAAGAGGCCGTAAGCCTGGTTGAAAAACAAGGAGGCGAAGTGGTGGTCGTCACTGTGGGTAAAGGGGCCGCCACGGCCACCCTTCGAAGTGCCATGGCCATGGGCGCTCACCGGGCCATCCATGTTAAAACCCAGGGCCAGTTTCTGGACAGCACGCTGACAGCCAAGGCATTGAAGGCAGCCATCGAACAGGATGGTGATGCAGATCTTATTTTTACCGGAAAGGGTTCAGTGGACACGGAAGGGACCCAGACCCAATACCGCCTGGCTGCAGCCCTGGGGCTGCCCGTTGTAAATGAAGTGTCAAGACTAACTATTAACGATAACAAAGCCACTGTTGAAAAAGAAATCGGCGGCGGAGAAAGAGAAGTGCTTGAAATCAGCCTTCCGGGAATCATCGGCGCCACCAAAGGCCTCAACGAGCCCCGCTATCCCAAGTTCCCGGATATCATGAAGGCCAAGAAAAAGAAAATTAATGAAATGGCCATTGCCGATCTCAATATTGATGAAAATGCCGGCGCATCAAGTTTGGTTCAACTTGATGCAGCGCCTGAACGATCCGGCGCAAAAATGATCCAAGGATCTGTCCAGGAACAGATAACCGAGCTTATAAGAGTGCTCAGGGAAGACGAAAAGATCATATAAAAAAAATGCGGGCTTGATCACAACCTGGGCCACTTTTTGGAGGGATGCCCAAACCGTTCAGAGCGGTCGAGTTTATGATCAAGCCTTTAAAGTCAAAGGAGAACAGATATGACAAGGACAGGTGTTTTAATAGAAACGGATGCAGGTAAAATAAAAGAAATCAATTTTGGGGTTCTCACGGCCGCCCGGGGCGCCGCAGGAGACAATGAGGTCTATGCCCTGCTGCTGGACGGTGATGCCGAAGCCGTAAAGGCAGAACTCGCCGCATATGGTGTCAGCAAAATCATTCAAATCTTTGCTGATGCCGGAGATCTTGCAAACAGCCCAGACCTCCAGGCAGCCGCCCTTGCTGAAGTCGCAAAAGCCCATGAACTCAAGGCCCTTCTGGGGATTGCAAGCGCCATCGGTCGGGATCTTTTTGCCAGGGTCGCCGCCCTGATGGACCTGCCACTGATATCGGACTGCATATCTGTGAATATTGATGAGAAATCCGGGGTGAAATCTCACTTTTCCGGAAAAACATTTGCCACCGTCAAGGTGGAGGCAGATCTGATGTTGTGCACCGTCAGGCCCAATGCCATTGAAGCGGTTAAAACCTCTACGGAGGCCCAAGTGCTTTCGTTCACTGCAACGGTTACCGATCCAGGCGGGGTCAAAATTATTGAAAGAAAAAAAGGGGCTTCGGGTAAAGTTGATCTCACGGAGGCACCGGTGGTGATTACCGGAGGCCGGGCCATCAAGTCTGCTGAAAACTTTAAAATACTCGAAGATTGTGCCCAACTTCTGGGAGCGGCGGTGGGTGCTTCCCGGGCCGCCGTGGATGCCGGGTATGCCGGCCATGCCATGCAGGTGGGGCAAACGGGAAAAACCGTGGCCCCAAAACTCTATCTGGCATGTGGCGTCTCCGGTGCGGTTCAGCACTTTGCCGGGATGAAAACATCCAAGGTTATCGTGGCCATCAACACCGACAAGGATGCCCCCATTTTTGGCAAGTGTGATTACGGCATCATCGGCGATATCTTCGAGGTTGTCCCTGCATTAACCAACGCCTTGAAATGAAATCGTAAATATTCGGCTGGCACCCCATCTTCACCCATTTTCGAATGCTCACATAGCATTCGTATGCCACGCAATCCCAAATAGGTGAATATAGAGAACGGCATAACAGCCGTGGGAAAAAGGGGGCTTGGTCACAACATGGGTCAGGCTTGCGTTATTGACACTTTTGCTTAGATTTTCATTGGAAATACAAAATGTTGTCAAAAGCACAAGAACACAAGCCTAACCCCATCGGCCCGCCAATTATGACAGGTGGCCCATGTTGTGACCAAGCCCGGAAAAGGATATCGAGTTGTAAGAACTAAGGGAAAAAGTCTGCATGGAAAATTATTTAATCATCAAATCAATTATTATGTTTGTGGCACTGGTTACAGCCTTTGGATACTTTTTTATCAAGGTGAAACGCCTCTACCAGATCATGATGTCCGTGGACGGAACCGTTGAAAAACCCATTGATCGCATCGGTGAACGGATCAAGGTATTGTTCACCGATGTTCTGGGACAATCCAATGTCAGAAGAAAATTGATGCCAGGCCTATCCCACTCCCTGATATTTTTTGGATTCCTGGCCATCCAGGTCCACTCCCTGGAACTTATGATCCGGGGGGTTTTTCCCTCCTTTGACCTGCTTACTTTCACACCATTTATTTACAGTATTTATCTTTTTGTGGCAGACCTTCTGGCATTTTTCGTTCTGGTAGGATTTGCCTATGCCCTGTACCGACGCACCATTATTAAACCGGACTACCTCACCATGGGCCGGGATGCCAACCTCATCATCCTTTTTACCTGTGTGATTATCCTCTCTTTTCACTTCATCAATGCCTTCCAGACACTCTTGCCGGTGGATACGGGTGCCGTTTCCTACAAGGACATATTTCCGATATCAGGCCTTCTGGTCTCCCTGCTTGGGCTTTCCGGCCTTTCCCATGGCCAGGTGATATTTGGGTATGAACTTAGTTATTTCATTCACATCGGCACTATACTGGGATTTCTTGTCTATATCCCTGGCTCCAAACATCTGCATCTGCTGGCTGCGGCTCCCAACGTTTTTCTCAAACCACTGGAGACGGAAAAGGCCATCTTTAAAACCGACATTGAAGATGAGGACGCAGAAACCTTCGGGCTTGGGAGATGCAGTGAATTTAACTGGCACAATGTATTGAATCTGTATGCCTGCACCGAGTGCGGTCGCTGCGAAGAACTGTGCCCGGCATCTGGTACCAGCAAACCCCTGTCACCCAAAAAAATCATCCATGACTTCAAGATCGACCTGTTTGACCAGGCGGACAAACTGTTAAACCATAACAAAGAATCCATTGAACCGCTGATGCGGGAGGGATCCCCCATCACAGATGACGTGCTCTGGTCTTGCACCACCTGCCGGGCCTGTGAAGACATCTGCCCGGTGAACAACCAGCACCTGGATTTTATCATTGAGATGCGCAAACACCAGGTTCTCATGGAGGCCAACTTTCCCACGGAAATGCAGGATACCTTCACCAACATTGAAAACCAGGGAAATCCATGGGGTTTCAGCGCCGACACCAGGGCTGACTGGTGCAAAGGTATGAATGTTTCTCTGATGTCCGACAGACCAGATGCCGATGTACTCTATTTTGTGGGATGTGCAGGTTCCTTTGACGACCGAGGGAAAAAAATCGCCAGCGCAACGGCAAGGGTGCTTCAAAAAGCAGATGTCAACTTTGCCATACTTGGCCCCGAAGAAAGCTGCAATGGGGATATGGCACGCCGGGCCGGGAATGAATACCTGGCCCAGATGCTTATTCAACAGAACGCGGAGGTGTTCAATCAGTACAAGCCAAAACTGATCCTCACCGGCTGCCCCCACTGCTATAATGTCATAAAAAATGAATATCCCCAGTTCGGTGCCGCCTATCCGGTGGTGCACCACACCCAATATATGCTGGACCTTATCAACCAGGGACGTCTTACTCTTAACAATAAAAATCTCGGGGATATTACCTTCCACGACTCCTGCTATCTGGGACGATGGAACAACATCTATCAGGCTCCAAGGGAGCTGTTGACCCGGGCAAACCATGGCGGTAGACTGGTGGAAATGGATAAAAATCTCTCCCGGGGCATGTGCTGCGGAGCGGGGGGAGCCAGGATGTTCATGGAAGAAACCATCGGACAGCGCATCAACAATGTCCGGGCAGAAGAGGCGGTTGCCACTGGTGCAAAAACCGTGTGTGCCGCATGTCCCTTCTGCGCCACCATGCTCCATGATGGCATCATGGAAACAGATACCGGCATACCGGTTAAGGACATTGCTGAAATTGTTGATGAAGCCACGGTTTAATCAAATGGGAAAATCCACAGACCAGATTCTCAGACATCTCATGAAGAAACTACTTTTTTAATCGTTTTCAACATGATAATATTTTCAGATGTTTGAATTAAAAAAACTCAAGTCTCAGTCTTGATGAAAAACAAACTAGATCCATCATCACAGGAGAAGGAAAATGAAAATATTAGTCAGCTACGATAAAAATCTGAAAACTAATACAGTAATGGAGCTTGCAGCCCGGAGAGCAAAAGAGGCCAATGCCTCGGTTTATCTGGTCAAAACCTGTTCCTCGGATGCCACACCGGAACGCATAAGCGAAATTGAACAGAAATTAAATTTCATCAAGGAATATCTTGATAAACAAGGCGTAAAAACCGAAGTTCACGTCCTGATCCGGGGACTGGCACCTGGGGATGACATTGTTCGATTTGCCATAGATTATGAAATTGATGAAATTATTTTCGGCATGAAAAAAGAGTCCCGGGTGGGGAAACTGGTATTTGGTTCCACTGTGCAGTTTATTATCCTGGAAGCCCACTGTCCTGTGACCACCATAAAGGTCATCAGTTGATATCATTCCATACCCCCATAAGGCAATAAAAATAAGGCGAAACGATTCATCCTCGATTCGCCTTTTTTATTTAAAAATAACAGGTGAAACCCATGACTCTGAAAAATAAGTGCAGAAGAACCCCTCTTTACCAATGGCACAAGGACAATGGCGGGCAGATGGTTGACTTCGCAGGATGGGAAATGCCGGTACAATATGCCTCCGGTGTAATCCAGGAACATCTTGCCACCCGAAAATACGGCGGCCTGTTTGATGTCAGCCACATGGGCCGATTTCGCATCAAGGGCAATGATAAAATCGCATTTCTTCAGAAAGCCCTCACTGGCAATGCCCAGGCCTTGCAGCCCTGGGAGGCCCACTACACCATCATATCAGATGAAAACGGCCATGCTGTGGATGATGCTTTTTTATACCGGTTTGATCAGGAGGATTATCTGCTGGTAGTCAATGCGGGAAACGCCCAGAAAGACTGGGATCATCTCATGGCCATTGCCAAAACCTTCAGGGATGCCCGCCTGGAAAATCATACCGAAACCCTATCTCTTGTGGCCCTGCAGGGTCCGATGACCAAGGATCTGCTCCTTGAGGTGGCAGGGCAGGGCAGTCTTCCCGAACCCAGCCAGAACTGCCTGTCCCGGATGGAACTGTTCGGAGTTTCATGCCTCATTTCCCGCACCGGATACACCGGTGAACCCAACAGCTTTGAAATCTTTGTCCCCACAGATCAATTGCTGTTTCTCTGGGAATCACTGATGGCTGCGGGCAGTAAACTGAATATGGTCCAGGTGGGACTGGGGGCAAGGGATACCCTTCGCCTGGAAGCGGGCATGCCCCTTTATGGTCATGAACTGGGCCTGGGCCCCGATGGAAAGGATATTCCCATTTTTGCCATTCCCCTGGCCACCGTTGCCGTAAGTTTAAGTGACTTAAAGGGCGATTTTGTGGGAAAAGAGGCATTAACATCCCAGTGGAAAACTCTTGAAAGTCAGCGACATGGTATATTTGAAAAAAACAGCTGCCTTCAAAAACGCATCAAATGCCTGGCCCTGACGGATAAAGGGGTGGCAAGGCAGGGGGCGGAGGTATTCATAAATGACCGTAAAGTGGGAGATATCACCAGTGGCACCTCTGTTCCCTACTGGCAAACCCAAGGAGAGGGCACGGCCATGTACCCCACAGAGATCACCGGCAAACGATCCATTGTGCTAGCCTACCTTAAGGCAGACATTCAGCCCGGAGAAATCGTACAGATAAAGGTAAGAAAACGAACCATCAACGCCGTGGTGGTGAAGACCCATGGCCGTTCCGATGCCCCTCCCTATTTTCGGCCGCTATTGGAAAAATATGAACCCCCGGAAATGGATGACAATAAAACCCAGGGGCTTTCACGCCTTAAAACGGTTCTTTTAAAAACCATGGATAACCATGAATGGCGTCAGAAAAAATGTATCAATCTCATTCCATCGGAGATGTCCCCTTCTGCCCTGACCCGACTGACCCAGGTAAGTGATCCCGTGGGACGCTATGCCGAGCATAAAGAACTGGCCGCCGCCTATGACCAGGAGGTTTTTTACTACCAGGGTTGCGATTTTATTGCCTGGGTAGAGGAGGCGCTGACCCGGGAAATGGCAAGATTTCTTGGGTGTCCCCTGGTGGAATGCCGTTCGGTGAGCGGCCAGATGGCAAACATGACGGTGTTCAGCGCCATGGTCCAATGGCGTAACCGGGGAAATCTGAAAAAAGAACCCGGCCGCATCGAGTGTGCCGTCACCAATCACATCGGCAGGGGAGGTCACCTGTCTGCCCAGCCCATGGGGGCTCTGCGGGACTATATTGCCAAAAACCCCGTGACGGAAAAATTCAGTGTCTTTAATTTTCCCGTACTCAAGGATAATCCCTATCAGATGGACCTGAATGCCCTGGAAGCCCTACTGGCATCCATTGACCCTGAGCTGATGGTTTTCGGTAAATCCATGGTATTGCACACTGAACCGGTGGCCCAGGTCAAGGCTCTTCTGGAGTCCATGAACAAACGCCCCATTTTAATGTATGACATGGCCCATGTGCTGGGCCTCATCGGTCCCCATTTCCAGGACCCCTTTAAAGAAGGAGCAGACCTTGTCACCGGCTCCACCCATAAAACCTTTTTCGGCACCCAGCGGGGGGTGGTGGGGTGCGCCTTTGAACAGGAAAATACACCGGAACACGAGCTGTGGCAGGCCATCCGCAAACGGGCCTTCCCCGGTATGGTTTCCAACCACCACCTGGGCAGCCTTCTGGGACTTCTGATTGCTGCCATTGAAATGAACACCTTCAAAGATGATTACCAGCGCCAGGTGATAGCCAATGCTAAGGCCTTTGCAAGGGCTCTAAAAAAACAGGGGCTGGATGTCCAGGGAGATGAAACAATTGATTTCACCCAAACCCACCAGGTCATCGTGGGGGTAGGGTACGCAAAGGGTATAGCGGCAGCCCAGGCCCTGGAAAAAAGCAATATTATCTGTAATTACCAGGCCATTCCCAGTGATGAAGGGTTTACGGCAAGCTCGGGCATTCGCCTGGGGGTCAGTGAAATGACCCGATTCGGTATGAAAGAGACTGACTTTCAAACCCTGGCCGATATCATGGCCGACGTCATCCGCAACAAGGTGGATGCCTCCATGGATGTGGAACAGCTGCGCCAGGGATTTCTTGACATGCACTATTGCTTTGATGACGATGAAATCCTGGCCTTGAAGGAAAATTTTCTAAAAACCTTCTGAGCCGTGGATAATATGCCCCCCTAATACTACAGCGACGTTTTTCTTGTTTCACGAACAATCGACTGTCGAAAGGTTGGAAAACACGCTTTAGAATCCCTTTTAGACAAGGTGGATCATGAAAATGTCGCTGTAGTGCTAACGAAGCATAAAAATGCCATGATATCGCCCCCACGGGTACCCGATCCGGCCCCGGCGGAGCATCTGCGGTCATTTTGCCCTGCCAGCCTGGGCTTCGTTACAATCGGCTTGGCAAAAAGACTGATCGCCTTTGGGGCCTGACAGCTTGATCCAGTTATTTTGGGTATACAATATATGCGGATTCCAGAGCCAACAGCTTCTTCTTGATGGAAAGTCCACTGCTGTACCCCACCAGTTTCCCATCAGCCCCGATGATCCTGTGGCAGGGAATAATAATCGGAATGGGATTATTACCATTGGCACCTCCCACGGCCCGACAGGCTTTGGGATTGCCGATGGCCACGGCAATGTCCCGGTAGGAGGCCGTGTGCCCATAGGGGACGTCAAGCAGAGCGGACCACACTGATTTTTGAAACCGGCTTCCCATGGGTGCCAGGGCAAGATCAAAGCAGGTCAGGGCACCCCGTAAATAGGCATGAATCTGATCAAACACCGGTGCCAGAAAGCGTGGATTTTTTTCCCATACTTCGGGAATATCCATGGGATGGGTTCCCTGCTGAAAACGGATATATCTTAATCCCTCATGATCCGCCACAGCCAGAATGGGGCCGATGTCTGTATCCTGAATATCATATTTCATTCTGTCTTCCTTTCATCATCATCAACAAGATTTTTCTCTTTCTGTATTTTATTATAATGTGATTGCTCAGTTCGTAGCCCCCTGAACAATGCAAGATCTATTTCTCAATCGGTTGTCATGATCACCATTTTTTAATATGAAAAGTCAATCCGATTTCCAGCCCGATCAAATAGTAACAAACCAGATCCACAAGATTTTGCAATACCATTACTACGCTTATCAGACAGAACAGACCCATGGCAATGGATATTGCAGTATCTCACTATTTCGGTGATAGCATATATCCACGAACCCTCAATAGCATGATGTACAGGGTTTTGCTGGGCTTGCTCATAAGATGGACCATCCAGGGGGAGCTATAGGCGTTAAATTCAGTAATTATCCCGGACGAGATAATTACTGAATTTAAATTGACATGTGTTGTGTATACAGGTAGAAACAATAAGATTCAACCTTCTTTTAAAATAACAAAAAGGGTACAACAGCCCGACATCCCAACCAAACGGAGGCAAGCAATATGTTTGAACTTATAATAGATCCGGGCAAATTGACCCTGAATCAGCTGCGGCAGGTCATAGATCAGCCGGTAAAGGTAAGCCTGGCACCCCACTGCATTCCTGCCATTGAAGAGTCCGTTAAAACCGTTAAAGACGTGGTGGACCAGGGCAGGGTGATTTACGGCATTAACACGGGCTTTGGACTGCTTGCCAAAACGCTTATTCCCCACGACGAGCTGGAGCACCTGCAGCGCTCCATCGTCCTTTCCCATGCCGCCGGTATTGGCGACTACATGAAGGATGCCACCGTGCGCCTGATGATGGTACTGAAAATAAACAGTCTGGCCCGGGGATATTCCGGTATTCGCCTGACGGTGATCAATGCCCTCATTGAGCTGATAAACCATGAAGTATACCCCTGCGTTCCCCGGAAAGGGTCTGTGGGGGCCTCGGGAGATCTGGCTCCCCTGGCCCACATGAGTGCCGTACTTATTGGGGAAGGGGAGGCCTTTCATAAGGGAAAACAAATTTCCGGAAAAGAAGGGCTCAAAATCGCCGGGCTTGACCCCATTGCCCTGGGTCCCAAGGAAGGGCTGGCCCTGCTCAACGGTACCCAGGCATCCACGGCATTTGGCCTTAAGGGGCTCTTTGCCACGGAAAATCTCTTTGCCGCAGCTCTGGTCACAGGCAGCCTCAGTGTGGAGGCAGCCCTTGGCAGTCGCCGCCCCTTTGAGCCCATGATCCACAAAGTGCGTGGCCATGCCGGGCAGATGGACACCGCCGCCAATTATCTGCGTCTGCTGGATACAAGTGAAATAGGCACCTCTCATGTCAACTGCGAAAGCGTCCAGGATCCCTATTCATTAAGATGTCAACCCCAGGTGATGGGGGCCTGCCTGGATCAGATCCGTCATTCTGCAGGTATTCTGGCCATTGAGGCCAATGCCGTTTCCGACAATCCCCTGGTGTTCAGCGATACCTGTGACATCATCTCCGGCGGCAATTTTCATGCCGAACCCGTGGCCATGGCCGCCGACAATCTGGCGTTGGCCATTGCCGAAATCGGGGCACTTTCCGAACGACGACTGGCGCTGCTCATTGATACTCACATGAGCAAACTGCCGCCGTTTCTAGTGGAAAAGGGGGGGCTCAACTCCGGTTTCATGATCGCCCAGGTCACAGCGGCGGCCCTGGCCAGCGAAAACAAATCCCATGCCCACCCTGCGTGCGTTGACAGCCTGCCCACATCTGCCAACCAGGAGGACCATGTTTCCATGGCCGCCTTTGCCGCAAGACGATTGGCTGATATGGCTGAAAACAGCGTGGGTGTCGTGGCCATTGAACTCCTTGCCGCCTGCCAGGGCATTGATTTCCGAGCACCTCTGAAAACATCCAGGCTGCTTGAACGGGCCAAAGCCATGTTGCGTAAAGAGGTACGCTTTTACGATCAGGACCGGTACTTTGCACCGGATATCAAGAAATCTGCGGATCTGGTGGCATCCGGCAACTTTAACCCCCTGGTCACCAAGGATCTGCTACCCAGTTTTAAATAAGCTGCATGGCAGTAAGCACCTGCCACAACAAAAGTTAAAACTCTCATCATTGGAGCACCTTGGACGGATTTTCATATAACGGGCATATCCTGGCGGACACAACGACGATAAAAAATGGCATTATGCCGCCCCTCCCCTGACGGGCAATGGTCCCGGACCGGAACTGTAGACAGCTCGATTGTCCGGTTCCTATTGCCCATCGGGGGAGGGGCTCTGCTGAGGTAGACTTGAAGGCACCTTTTCATATAAAAAAAATTAGAAACAAGCACCTCTGTTTCATGTGGAACATTCAAACAAAGTCCTCCAACATGAAGACATTCCGAGCCTTTTTATCGACACGATGAGAAGTTAAATTGTGATTATCCAATGCAAGGTTATCCATAAATTTTATAGAAAAGGAAGATAAAATGGCACGCGGACCACAATCAAAAGGAAAATGTGTTTATTGCAGTCGAGAAATGACCAGAGGAGGTCTTTCCAAGCACTTTCAATCCTGCATGGAAAGGAAGAAAAAACTCTCTGTCGCCAATGAATCCCTTAAAAAAGAAATTATTTATCATCTACTGGCTCAGGATAACTGGGACACCGATTACTGGATGCATCTGGAAATGCCGGGAAATGCAATCCTTAAAGATCTGGATGACTATCTCAGGGCTATATGGCTCGAATGTTGTGGGCACATGAGCCAATTCTCCATTGGCAGACGAGGGGAGGAGATTTCCATGGACACGCACATCAGCCAGACATTTGAAAAAGGCCTTGAATTACTCCACATCTATGATTTTGGCACATCCTCAGAAACGAAAATAACGTGCGTCTCAACAAGGAACGGCAAAAAAGCCACACCTCATCCCGTTTTCCTTATGGCTCGGAACAATCCTCCGGAAGTATATTGCAGCGAGTGTGAGAAACCAGCCACAATGCTATGTCTGGATTGCTTGTATAATGGTGAAGAATGGGCTTTATGTGATGAACATGCAAAGGCGCATTCACATGATGAATATGGAGGACCGATTCCAATTGTCAACTCTCCACGATTGGGCATGTGTGGTTATACTGGACCGGCAACCCCACCTTATTAAGCCTCATCACGGATTTGTGAACAACTTCAGGATAATTTTCTATCCGGACATTCTCTTTGGTACATCATCACAACATCGGCCACTTTAGATTCTTATCTCTGATTTTCGTGTTATTCTGGCAAGAGAATTACAAAACTTTTTTTGTTCTGGCTTGTCCAGGTTAGGTTGAGGAGAAACGCATAGCGACTGCCAAAAACCTCAATGGCAAACGAACACGGCTCATCTATGAATGCGAAAGACATCCTGGCAGGGCAGCTCAGCGCAGCTCTGCCAGGCATCTTTTAACATAAGCATGGGAGATGCGCTCCTGTTCAAGGCGTACACGTTGCCCATGAACATCTTCCAGCAGATCCCGGTAGAGTGCGTGTTCGTCCCGTGTAAGGAGGGATAAATCTGCACAGGATCGCTTTTCTTTCTCCTCTTTTATCCACAGCGACTTAAAATCAAACAGGGTATTTCTGTCCATGAGAAAAGACCGGATGTCCGGGAAATAGTGCCGCACCATGGACAGAATGGCAAAACCATGGGTATCAATGTCCCCCCAGTAAAAAATCTCTTTTGTACCAAGCCAGCCAACCTCCTTGAGAGACTGGATGCCGTAGCCCATTCCAAAAATCACCATAGCATCCGGCTCCATAGGAAAGCTTAATCCGTTGATCTTGTTTTCGGTGATAAAAACTTTCTTTACGGGCAGATCAAGGCAGGCAAATTCTGCAAGAGGGGTGCTGACATCCTGGAGTCCCAGGGTGGCGATAAGGCCGGTATCCAACAACCGAAACCGGATAAGGGGCATGTCATATTTCAGATAAAATCGTTTTTCAAAGCCGTGGTTGGCCACATTTACAAAATCTTCATTTATGGCATGGGCGGGCAGCAATAGATCCAGCATCTGTTTTAAAATGGGCCGGTGGCCTTCAATGAATTTCGTGTCCACCCCGGGAATATCCAGCTCCCGGATATATGTATTCGGTTTCGGGTACTCCTTGAAGAATTGACAGACCGCAATGAGAGCGGGCAGAACCGCATAATAGGTCAACAACACCAGGGGCTTTTGTTCCACAAGGGGAAGAATCTCTGGTAAATCGGCCCTCAATCGAGCAAGGGCTGTTTGAAACAGGATTGCCTCTTTTTCCTTTTTAATCAGAAACAGAAAGTCCGCCCGGGTGGAAATATGTATTCTGGCTGGCAGTTTCTGGATGCCAAGTCGCCTGTGATTCACCTGTTTATATTCGATGTCATAACCAAACCCCAGAGAGGCTTTACTTTTTTCCTGAAGTGTTTTGACACTGCTCTGCACCATGGAAAAGTGTGCCAGCATATCTTTGGCACAAACGCTTCCTGCAGATATTTCCAGGGGAAAAAAAGGGATTCCTGTGATTTCACTTTTTAGAAACGCCTGGTTGTTCCACAGGGTCTCTGATTTTTTTTGGATGAGCTCCGGGGTGATTAAGGGCATCACCGCACTCCCCTCAACCCGGGCACAGCAAAATAACCCGATATGGGCAGTAGCCAAAGGTCAATGCTCATGGGGCTCATACACTCTGTCTTTCAAGAAAGGTCTGTTTTTCCTCCCGGTATTCATCCACGGTGAGGTTTTTTAAAACCGAGCGTTTGCCCCCTTCATTGTGAACAAAGTGCACCGAGTTGATATAATCTTCAATGATGTTGATCTTCTGCATCGGCGTGACAATGAGCAGCTGAAGATTGAGTTTTTTAAACAGTTCCAGACCATACCGGGTACTCTCGTCGGAACCCCGGCCAAAGGCCTCGTCAATGACCACAAACCGAAAGGTTCTGGATTTCTTTTCGCCCCACTCAAGGCCGAACTGATAGGCAAGGGCCGATGCCAGGATGGTGTATGCAAGCTTTTCCTTCTGTCCACCGGATTTACCCGAAGAATCGGAGTAATATTCCCTGTCCTCGCCGGTCTCCGTCCATATTTCCACAGCGGAAAACACAAACCAGTTTCTCACATCGGTAACCTTGTCGGTCCACCGGCGATCCAGATCGGCATGGGCCTCCCTGCCGTTGAAACGGTCCAGAATCTTTTTCACCTCAAGGAATTTCTTTTCATTGTAGATATCTTCACCGTCCAGGGTGTGGGAAAGGCATTGCTTAAGATCCGTCTGAAAATCCCGGATTTCGCTGTCCTGGGTGGATGAAATGATCAACTTGATAAAGGTACCGGGGCTGTACGCCACCTTATTCAGGGAGGTGTTGATAAGGTTGATCTTCTTTTCGATCTCCCGGCGCTTTTTATCCAGCTGATTCTGGAACAGGGCAATACTGTTGATGGTGCCGGTGTTTAAAAGGGTTTTAAATTTTTCCTCATGGCGGGGTAGATCCTGGGTGATAAGCTGGGCCAGCATCTCATCAAATTCATCCAGGGATTCAATGGCCGCATCCACCTCACTGCTCTTCTGGGGATAACGGTTTTTAAAATTCTGCATCTCCCGGATGATATTGTTGTTCAGGGTGGTTAACCGCTTCTGGATGGTTCCTATTTTATTCTGGATATGTTCCCGCACGGCGGTACGGCAAAGCCCAAAGTTGTTCAAGTTCACCGATTTTTTCTTGAGGGCTTCGGCGGTGAACCCCTTCAGTGCGTTAAACAGTGATTCCATCTCCTTTGAATCAATCTGCTTTACCTCCTGTTTGGCCTCCAAGAACTCTTTTTTCCGGTCGGCATGCTGCTGCTGAACCCGCCCCAGAGAGCGTGCCTGCACCGCCTTTTCCTTCTCCTGGAGTTCAATGTCTGTTTCAACGACCTTAAGCTGTTTTTTCAGGGTTTTGAGAATATCAGAACTCTCTTCGATCTTTTTCTTTTCCTGTTCAAGGGCCTGGATCTTTGTGGCTGTCTCCTGCCACAAAATCTCTTCATAGCGGGTGAATTTAAGCAGCTGACGGCAATTATCCGCCAGGAGTGTGGCACGATCCTGCTGGGCCACAAGGGTTTTCAGGCGGTCAAACAACCTGGCGCCTTCCCGTTGATATGTTGTTTTTATGCCCTCCAGGGTTTTGATCTTCTCCTTGTTCTGCCACCCAAGAATATAACGGCTCCGGTCATGGATGGCGTACCGATCGTCCTTTTCATGGCGCTGCCCGCCTGTTTTCATCTGGCCTTTCCGGGTGATGGCCCGGGGAAACTGTTTAAACCCGGCCAGGGTATCACAACAGACATAATCAAACCGTTTCACCAGTTCATTGAAAAGCCACCCGTAGTGGGGGGTATCGGGCTTGATGCGAATCTTGTGTACCAAAGAATTTTCATGGGCCTCCGATCCCCGGGCCATGGGTTTTGGAACATCCGGTACCCTGAAATAAACCAGACGACCGGCCAAGTGGGTTTTATCCACATATTGACTCACATGATCATAGCATTGTTTCGGTACGAGAAGGCTCAACCCCCAGTTGTGCAGCAGCCGTTCCAGGGCTCCCTCCCACAGGCTCTCTTCTTCATCCACCCGGATCAACTCCCCCACAAAGGGCATTGCCTCCTCATCCACCCCCAGCACCCGGGCCATTTTTTCCCTCAGGGCCAGGTTGCGAAAGGGAATATTGCTTTTGCGGCTTTTAAGCGAGACAAGCTCCTCGTCAATGGCCTTGATCTTCTCTTGAAGATCGTTCATGGCAATGCGGGTGGTGACCTGCAGATCCTGGATCTCCTTCAGATGCTTCTCCTCCTGCTTCAGGATCTTTTCTGCCTGTTTCCGATTATCCCAGAAGGCTTCCACCCTGTGCACCGCCACAAGCCCAAGAACCTCTATAACCCCAAGATAATCCTGTTCCCGCTGCTTCTTCTGATCCCGCTCTCTTTCCAGAAAACGTACCTCTTTTGCAATATCCTGAATGCGCCTGCCACCGTTATCGTCGATGTCGTTTTGCAGGGTATGGTATTTTTGACGCAGACCGGTAAGGGTGTTATCCATGACCTGAAGATTATGCTGAAGTTTATTGCTGTCTCGCTGGAGCTGCTCAATCTTCCGAGTCAACAGCTTGATCTGCATATAGGCAAAATAGGGGTTCAGGGCGTTTCGACAGGCATGGAGATGTTTCTGTTGGTCTTCCTCCCGGGCATGGGTTTTGCCATATTGGGAAATGGGCGTTAACGCCGCCACCTGCTCCTTGGCCTGGATCACCGCCTCATAGGCTTTATTGAGGTTATCAAAATTTTTGCGGATATCCTGGATGCGGGTGGCCACATCGGTTCTTTCCAGCATGTGAATGCGGATAAAATCGGTGAGATTTCCCACGGATTTCATGGAAACCGTCTGGTGGAAGAGATCCAGTGCCTGGGGGTCTTTAATGCCGAACAGCCGACGAAATTTACTGCTGTAGGATTTAAACTGATCCAGCACCTGAACCCGGGGTTGTTTTTTCAGACGTTTTTTCAAATCCAGAATGTTATCGCCAAAATCAGTGAAATGGTCGGTGATGGACAACTGTGATTCTGCGATGACAAAAAACCGTTCGGGCTGGGTGCGATTGTCTTTCAGCCAGAACACCTGGGCCAGGGTGATGCCGGTGTCAAAGGCCTGGTTGTAAAAATATCCCAGCAGAATGGTACAGGCATTTTCATCGCGCAGGGCCACGGGTTTACCGGTCTGTTCATAGTCATACTTGACATTTTTGTATTCCCCCCGGATATAGGAGTAAAGGGATCGCTCTTTGGCACCGGCACCGGCCGCCTTGTTGAACACGATGCGGTGGTGGGGCACAAGAAGGGTGGTTACGGCATCCACAAGGGTGGACTTACCCGAGCCGATATCTCCGGTTAAAAGGCTGTTTCTGCCACCGGGATCAATGTGCCACACATCATTATGAAAGGTTCCCCAGTTGTACAGCTCCAGACAATGGAGGCGAAATCCGGCCAGATCAGGGGTATCAATGAATTCAGTCATTTCTGTTGGCATATTCCATGTATTCGTTAAGCAGTGTGTCCAGTTTCTTTAACCAGTCGGCATCCACCAGTGCTTTGATGATGCGTCCCACTTCATACTGTTGTCCATCACTGCCAAATTTTTTTAAAAATCCCAGATCCATGGTTTTCTTGATGGTGGTATTAATGACATCCACGGTGCGGGCTTCATTTTTCTGGGGAGGCATGTAGACATGCATCATCTCCACAATCTGAGACTGGCTCAGAACCAGGCGGGTGGCACCGCCCCTGGCATCAAATTCTGCCAATTTTTTGCGCAGCAGCACGCACAAAAGACTTAACGGGTATCCCATGGGTCGACGGGAAACAAGCCGGGGCAGGGCAGCCTCAACCTCTGTTTCTTCCCCGTTGGATGTGGCTTCGGCCTGGCGCAGAAAGGCAAATCCTTCGCCTTCATCCAAAAGCAGTTCAAGTCCGATGACACTGAAATAGTTGCGTATCTGCCCCTGGAAGGTCAGAAGATCCTGCCACAGGGCAGGGTAGCGCTCCTGGTAGACCACTCCCTTTAAAAGCTGAATCAGAACCGGGGGAACCTGGCCCCCCGGGGTCGGCAGCATTATTTCATCATTCAAGTTCAACACCCTTTCTGTCAGTGGTTGATCCGATTTTTACCCAGCCCTTTAATTGACACAACAAGGTCATCTCCGGACGTGGTCACAAGCCTGACCCCGTTGGCCCCTCAATGGTGACCGGTGGTCCATATTATGACCAGGCCCCCATCTTCTGTCATCATCGTGTAAAAATCACCTGGGGCATGGTGGCTGTCCGGCATCGTCCCGTCCTGGTCATGTAATCAACCACCTGGGTTTCTTCATCATTGACCATGGCCTTTTTACCATTAAATGCCAGATTTAAATAGGCCAGAAGCTCGGCCAGTCCGTTTTTCACCGGGAACGCCTCCACAAGATCACAAAGAGATATCTGGGAACGGGTCTCCAGGGCTTTTTGAATGTTCAACTCCAACACCCTCACATCAATGTAAATCTGGCCGTAGAGGAGATCCAGATCCAGGGGAACCTTCCCCTCTTTGAGGTCAGACACATTAATCTTCGGGGTTCTGGGCGGTACAAACAGGCGACGGCTGATGGTAAAATCAATGTCGGGTTTCACCCCGTCCATGGTAATGAATTCGTTGTCAACCGGGGAATTATCCCTGATATCAATGGCTTTTTTCTCAATCTTCCGGATCAGATCCATGATCCTGCGATTTTCCAGATAGGTCTGTTCATCCAGATACCGGCCCAACTGCTCGGTCAAAAGGGCGCTGGTGTTGTGAACACTTTCTCCCGCGTCCAGCAGGTGGTACTGGATATCAAACAAAAAGGGGTCGGGGTTAATCTCCTGAACCTCTTTCAAGTCTTTTATCTTTTCAAGGAGAAACCGCAGCTGTTTCTGGCTCACCGTTGACATGAGAAATTCCCAGAAGGCTTTGAAGCTTTTTCCCTGATCAGAGTCCCAGATCACATCCTGATCATGGAAAATTTCATCCAACAGGGCGCCTTTGGTTTTGTCGCTTTTGGCAATGCGCTCCCTTGTCATGCGGTCCAGCTCCCGGAAATTGTGCTCCACCTGACGGAAATCAGACAGTAGTTTCCGGGCGGTCTCCTCCACCTGAAAAAAACGCTCCTTCACCTGTGTGGAATCATAGGGCAGCACCCCCTGGTGTCTTATTTTCTCAATCTCCAGATCAATCTCTTTTTTCCGGTCTTCCAACTCCCGAATCCGGCTTTCAGGGTCTTCGTCGGTTTTAAACACAATGTCTTTTAAAAGCTCAAAAACTGTTAACAGCCGGGATTCCGTACCCACAAACTGCTGCTGACGTAATCCCTGGAGCCACTCCACCACTTTTTCCACCGCCGGGGTGAGATCCATCAAGGCATCATCACCGGTATCCGAGTAATATTTGCGTAAAAAGGCGTTGTCGCCAGAGGACCATTCTTCAAGGTATTGTCTGGCAGATCGGGGGTATCTTTCTTCACCCACCTCTTCTTTTAAATGAAACATATAGTCATCCAGGAGGGTGCAAAGCTCGGCCATGGCAATGGAGCGCTGATTGGGAACAATAAAGGTTCGATGAAAAAAGCTGATCATCAGAGGCATGTGATCGGCATTAAGCAGCTTCAGTGCTGTGTGTCGCTTCTTCAGATTTTCCAGTGTTGCATGGTCCATATTAAACCTTAGCGATGATCTTTCCTGTCATACGGGTTTCATAACCGGGTATGGCCATCAGTTCCTGTCTGAAGGAGCGGGACTGCAGGACATCCAGCATCACCTTCACCGTGGCAAGCTCCATCATATCCGATGGAATGACCAGATCGCAGCGAACGGCATCCAGGGTCACAAAATCCATGTTAAAGGCATGGGCAATAACCCTCAAGCCCAGGGCAGCATCTGCCAGATTATAACTCACGGCCCGGGCACCCTGGGTATGGCTGTATGCCAGGTTATCATACCCATTAATTGCGGTTATCGGAATCCCGGCTCGCTGGAGCAGATCATCAAAGAGCACTCTCAAAGCCGCCCCGGAATCCCGGTTGATAAACCGAACATCGGACCGGGCAAGATCCTTCAGCCCCTTTATTTTAAGGGGGTTGCCCCGGGCCACCATCAACCCTTCTTCTATGAATGAGAACCCCACCACAACGCCACCGGTACCAGTACCGGAAAGCGCTTCTGATGCCTTGGAAACATTGGATTCGTTGATGTCACGATTGTGCAGATGGGTTCCGGCAATGTGGGTATAACCCTGCCCCAGGCGTTCCAGTGCCAGATGACTGGTGGCAAAACGGCATTGGAGCCGGGCATCGGGTGTCATGCGTGCCACATGGGCACTCAGGATATCAAAAGCGGGATCACATCCCATGAGAAGAATCGTCCTTTCCAGGTAATCCGGAGGACACAACAGTTCTGCAAGGGACCCATCGTCTGATAAAATAGCATCGGCTGAGGTGAAGGTGTTCACCATGGTTCCGGGACCATCCAGGGGAAATCCCACCAGCCTCCCTCGGACCCTGGCTGCAGCAATCCGCTGTGAGTTAGGTTTTTCCACCATTAAAACGGCTTCCTTTTCCCCGGGGGCCTCGTCCACAAAAAGATCTTCCACGCGGCAGCCAAAATGCCTGGCAAGTTTCAGAGCAACGGCCGTATTGGGTAGATAACGCCCGGACTCTATGTCATAAATGGCCTGTCTTTTTACACCGATCCTGTCCGCCAGTTCCGACTGGGACCACCCCTTTGACTGGCGGTGGTTCTTCACATGGCAGGTTATCTTAGGTTTTGTGCTGGACATATTGTGTGCACTCCATGGCATTTTTCGGGATTGTGGTAACTGTTATTATCTTCTTTAGAACAAATTTCCATATCCCGGGTGAAGTGTTCGGCCTGCCACAAAAAACAGTGACATTCATCAACCCGGAATTTTACCATGATAATGAAAATCAATATTTTTTGCAAACAGATCACACCACGTATGACTCGATGCCACCGTATTTTCCACTACCGGATATAGCTCAAGCTATCCGATCCCTATCCAGAAAGGCCGGAATCAAAACAATTTTATTTTTTTTGTTCCCAAATAAGACGAATCCTTTAGATATGAATTCAGTAAAATTTACAATATCCATCAAGACCGACATAAACGGGGTGCCATCTGTAACCTGCAAACTGTGGAGGGGAGCAAATATAATCAAAGCAATGCTTAAAAAAAAGCTTGACCAACCACATGCAATGTGCAACTTAAAAACGTCAATATATATTTTGAACATACGCAAACAATGATAATTAACCCAAAAACTTAAGGCAGTAAAAATGAAATCTTTCAAAAATGCAATCTCCAATTGGACATGGCTCTTTTCTGTTCTGATCATCCTTGTGGCATCTTCACCGGCCATCTCCCAGGAAAATTCCGTCATTATTTTCAGTGCAGGCTCAACCACCAATGCCGTCACCGACATAGCAGCTCTGTTTTCACAGACAAAGGGTATCAAGGCCGTCACCTCCTTTGCCTCATCATCCACCCTTGCAAGGCAAATTGATAAAGGCGCACCGGCCCAGGTCTACATCTCCGCCAACAAAAAATGGATGGATTACCTGGAAGAAAAAAATTTAATAGAGCCCGGAACTCGCTTTAATCTTTTAAGCAACCGTCTTGTGCTCATCGCTCCCCATGACAGCCCGCTGTCCACCATCACCATTGAAAAGGATTTTCACCTTGTCACTCTCATTGATAACGGTCACATGGCCATGGGAGATCCCGACCATGTTCCCTCGGGCATTTACGGCAAAAAGGCCATGGAGAACCTGGGGGTCTGGGAAAGCGTCAAAGACAAAATCGTCCGATCCAAGGATGTCAGGGCAGCCCTGGCACTGGTGGCCCGGGGGGAGGTACCGGTGGGGCAGGTATATGCCACCGATGCCGCCATCTCTGACAAGGTGAAAGTCATCGCCACCTTTCCGGCGGACAGCCATCCTGCCATTGTTTATCCGGCGGCCATTATTGCCGGTCAAAAGACCCCGGAAGCCCAAGCCTTTCTTTCGTTCCTGACCTCCCCGGAAGCCAGAAATATTTTTGAAAAATACGGCTTCAGCGTCAAATGATCTCTTTTTTTCATCTGACGGACATTGAACTTGAGGCCCTGCGACTGAGCCTTTGCATATCCGGGTGGGCAGTGCTGTGCAGCCTGCCCCCCGGCATTGCAGCCGCATGGGTGCTGGCTCGACTGAAGTTTCCCGGCAAAAGCATTCTGGATGGATTGCTCCACCTGCCCCTGGTGCTGCCCCCGGTGGTAACGGGATATATACTTCTGGTGCTGTTCGGACGAAGGGGGGTGGTGGGGGCCTTTCTACACAAATACACGGGACTTACCTTTGCCTTTAACTGGAAGGGGGCAGCCATTGCCGCTGCGGTGATGGCCTTTCCGCTGCTGGTCCGTTCGGTGCGCCTCTCCATTGAGGGGATGGACCAGGGACTGGAATTTGCAGCCAGAACACTGGGGGCAGGGCAGATGAGAGTTTTTTTCACCATCACTCTGCCGTTGATGGTACCGGGTATCATCACGGGACTGATCCTGGCCTTTGCCAGAAGCCTGGGGGAGTTTGGAGCCACCATCACCTTTGTCTCCAATATTCCGGGGGAGACCCAGACCCTGCCCCTGGCACTTTATACCCTGACCCAGATGCCTGGAGGAGAGAACGGGGCCATGCGGCTTTGCGTTCTATCCATCGCCATTGCCATGGTGGCACTTGTTTTTTCTGAGATAATGGCAAAGCGTTTTGCCCGGTACATAAAAGGGTAGGATAGGGTGGAAAATTCTTGCGGCCACAGCGAAAAATGGGTCATAGACGCAGAACCAAATGGTAATATGCCGCCGCCCCCCCGCCGGGCAATGGGCCCGGACCGGAACTGTAGATAGCTCGATTGTCCGGTTCCTATTGCCCATCGGGGAGGCGGCTCTGCTGAGGTAAACTTGAAGACTACCTTTTCATATAAAAAAAACATGGCCGAATGCGCTGCCAAAACGAAGAAGGAAAAAAATATCCATGATTGACATCAGCATCCAGCGACGGCAGGGCGATTTTCAGGTCAATGCACAATTTACAGGAGAAACTTCGGGGGTTACCGCGTTGTTTGGAGCCTCAGGGGCAGGAAAAACCTCCATCGTCAACATGGTGGCAGGACTCACCACACCCGATGCAGGACACATTGTCATCAATGACCACCGGTTGTTTGACTCAAGTAAAAAAATCAACCTGGCACCGGAAAAACGCCGCATCGGCTATATTTTCCAGGATGGACGGCTCTTTCCCCATCTATCGGTTAAGAGCAACTTAATCTATGGAATGAAACGGGTAGCGGTAGCCCAGCGATATGTCAAGTTTGATGCCGTTGTGGAACTCCTCGGCATTGCCCATCTGCTGGAACGACGACCGGCAAAACTCTCCGGGGGAGAAAAACAGCGGGTGGCCATCGGCAGGGGACTTTTAACAAGCCCTGCCATGTTGCTCATGGATGAACCCCTTGCCTCCCTGGATTACGATCGTAAACAGGAGGTGCTGCCGTTTATCCGGCGAATGTGTCGCGAATTTTCCCTGCCCATTCTCTATGTCAGCCACTCCCGGGATGAAATTCTTACGCTGGCTTCCCGTGTGATTCTTTTGACGGCGGGCCATGCTGTTGAGGCCGGAAGCTATGGTGGCAACGTGGAAGATTTTTTAAAACCTCAAGGAGTCTCCCCCCGGCTGTGTGTAAACGAGTAGGCACACCTCTGAGCAAAAGACGCAGAGGGTTCCTTACCTGATTTTTATAAACACAAAACGCCTGCAGGCAAGTTGGGATGATATTTATCCCCATGGATGTTTCCAGCATTCCAGCAGGGAACGGAACCGATACCCGTCCCAGCGCAACCGGCAGACGAAAAAAAACATCTCCCTCCCCCTGAACCAACCGGATACAACTTTAATCTTTTAAGAATTCTTTGTATTTTTGTTGACAAAAAGCCCGCGCCTATCCTAAAAAGTGACAAGAGCGTCACTGAATCCGTTGATCAAATTCCAAAAGATATTGGCACCAACGGGTTTCCCATCCGAACAAATATTAAAAAATTTGCACCATTGCAGCGCAGTCGTGACCGCCATTTATTTGGTGGCACGGATACGTCTGGCATTGATGGACCCAATTGTCGGAGGTACTGTTGGTTATGGTGTAATTTCTCCCCCCCCAAAAAACTGCTGCACAATGAGTGGACAAAAAGGAGACTGCATGGAAAAAATATGGTTAAAGAATTATCAAGACGGTATCCCTGCCGAGATAGATCCCTCAATATACACGTCAATCCCCAACCTCATGGGCGAATCCTTTCAAAAGTTTGCAGATCTTCCCTCATTTCACAACATGGGGAAAACCTATACATTCAGGGAATTGGAAACTGAAGTAAAAAAGTTTGCCTCCTATCTGCAAAACAATCTTGGATTGGAAAAGGGTGATCGGGTGGCCATAATGCTGCCCAATGTTCTGCAATATCCCATCTGTTTTTATGGGATTCTCTTTGCCGGAATGGTGGTGGTGAATGTAAACCCCCTGTACACAGCTCGTGAGCTGGCGCATCAGCTAAAGGATTCCGGTGCACAAACCATTATTATTTTTGAAAACTCTGCCCATATACTGGAATCCGTTCTGGATAATACAGAAATTAAAAATATACTGGTCACCGGAATCGGGGATTTGCTGGGATTTCCCAAGGCCCAACTGGTCAACTTTGTTTTAAAATATGTAAAGAAAATGGTGCCGCCCTGGCATATTCCAGCAGCAAAAAAGTTTACCCAGGCCCTGTCCAATGGAGATGCTGCAAAATTTAAGGCACCGGAACTGACCTTGTCCGATATAGCCTGCCTGCAATATACCGGAGGAACAACCGGTGTGTCCAAGGGTGCCATTTTAACCCATCGCAATATTGTGGCCAATGTTCTCCAGGCTAAGGCCTGGATCAGTTCTTCCCTGGAGGAAGGAAAAGAGATCATCATCACGCCGCTTCCCCTTTATCATATCTTTTCACTCACTGCCAATTGCCTGACCTTTGCTGTGGTGGGAGGGTTGAATGTGCTTATAACGAACCCAAGAGATATTCCAGGCTTTATAAAAATTTTGCAGGAATGGAAATTCACAGCCATAACCGGTGTAAATACATTGTTCAATGCCTTGGTCAACCATCCCGACTTTGCCGCCCTGGATTTTTCCTCCCTGAAACTTTCGTTGGCCGGGGGGATGGCCGTGCAGGGGGTTGTGGCGAAAAAATGGAAAAAAATCACCCATACCACATTGATTGAAGCCTATGGATTGACAGAAACCAGCCCGGCTGCTTGTATGAATCCCATGAACCTGGAAGAATACAACGGGTTTATCGGCCTGCCCATTTCTTCCACAGAGGTGGTAATCAAGGATAATGAAAACAGGAATCTGGGATTAAATGAAGTCGGTGAAGTCTGCGTTCTTGGACCCCAGGTCATGGATGGATACTGGCAGCGCCCGGAAGATACTGCCAGCGTAATGACCGAAGATGGATTCTTTAAAACGGGCGACATGGGATTTATGACCGAAGACGGGTTTGTGAAAATTGTGGATCGCAAGAAAGATATGATCAATGTTTCAGGGTTTAATGTCTACCCCAATGAGATTGAAGATATTGTCGCAACCCATCCAAAGGTGCTGGAATGTGCGGCAATCGGAATTCCGGATGAAAAAAGCGGAGAGGCTGTAAAATTATTTGCAGTGAAAAAAGATCCATCCCTTACCGCAGATGAATTAAAGGCCCATTGCAAGGAAAGATTAACCGGATACAAGGTGCCCAAAGTTTATGAATTTCGGGATAATCTTCCCAAGACAAATGTCGGTAAAATCCTGAGAAAAGATTTACGAGAATAACGACCGTGATGATTTTAATCCAGGATACTTGAATGATAGTATTTACCTATCATAATGCCCTTCTTTCTCACGCATTGCGCCATCCGGTATGGATGCATATATTATTTCCAACAAAGAGAAAATGCAGAATGATTTTAGAAACTGCACAGCCGGTAAAAAACACACCGGCACCTGAAAATAAAAAATTCACATTGAATATATATTTGGAGGCGCATTATGGAAAACAAAGAAAGAAATTACATCGAGTCAGATCTGGAAAGAGAAGAAGGCCACGTTGATACTCGTCACCACAACTTTGAGTGCAGCAACCCCGATGAGCACTTGGGATGTGACCCTGGCATTGATGTCGCCGGATAAAAATACTTTCATGGGGAAGGAAACCGACACTCCAAGCAGATATAATAATACCTTCAACCTGCACCTGATATGAAAGCCCTGGACCACGTCCTCATTTGATATCCTGATACCGCGCTGGTATTCTCATTCCTCCCATGATCTTGCACAAGGCAGACAGCTAAACGCTGTCTGCCTTTTTTGTATTTACAGGTATTGGCCCATGATGGCATTTTTTTATCAATAGCGCTCTCATTTTAATCCGGTATACCATAAAACAACCTCAATGCTCTCCGTTTTAATTTTTCAATTAAGACGTCACCGATTGAACTGTCATTGTTTAATTTCAGGGGTAGCGATAAAATCGACAGTACGGCTTTCATATCTTGGTCCGCAGCCTTAACACATAAAAAGGAGTTCATTATGGGAAAAACAGCCATTGTTATCGGCGCAACCGGTCTTGTGGGCCGGGCATTGACAGATCAACTCGCAGATGCCCCACATATAAGCCATGTTGTTACCCTTACCCGCCGCCTGTCCCCTCATTCCAGCGTGAAAGTCTTCAATAATGTTATAAATTTTGACCGTTTGAAAGCCCATGCCTCGTTGTTTGAGGCAGATATCATGTTTTCATGCCTGAAAAAAACAAATCTAAAATCACCTTTGAAAAACAAGCTGTTACCATAGATAAACACATCGTCCTTTTAAAGCGTAGAAGATGAAGCTGAACTTGATGCGACTTTACCCCGCTTGTCTCCATGATAAATAATGCCCCCTGAAAAGAGGGCAGGGGAGTGTTGGACGTCAATCACTTTTTCCGAACCACTTCAATGCGGAACCCATCGGGGTCTGTCACAAAATAGAAACTTGGCTGGCCCGGGGTAAGCCCCTTCATGGGAGTCAAATCAAGCCCCATTTCGGTGTGTCGCTGGTGCGACGCTTCAAGATCCTCCACGGAGACCGCCAGATGGGAGTATCCATTGCCGATGACATAGGGCTCTTTCTGATCATAGTTGTAGGTCAACTCCAGCTCAAAGGGCAGACCGGCAGCGGTCAAGTAACTCAGGGTAAATTTACCCTCTGGAAAATCTTTCTTTCGTGATACTTCAAATCCAAAGGCATCCTGATAAAATTTTTCCGATGCATCCAGGTCCATCACCCTATAACAAATGTGAATCATGGGATAATCCATAAATAACTCCTTTTATTGAACAATAGGTGGGCTTATCTTTGGCTTTAAACACACGAAATGTGATCAAAATCAACGCCAGGCCCGGTTTCATTATTTCTGTAAATATTCGGTTTGCTCATGTAATTGTTTGGACTGTGCCCCATATTCGCCTGTTTGTGGCTGCGTAGCATACGAATGTTATGTGAGCAGGCCAAAACAGGTGAAGATGGGGTGCTGACCGAATATTTACTGGTTTCTTACTTTGAATTCAAACAATAAGGATCATTGTGGGTTATTCAACAAATAAGAAATATCGATATTCTTCTTTCCGTCCCCCCAAAAGTACCCTACACTTTTTTTAAAGTTATTTATCTTGACAATGTGTTTATGTATTGCATATATTCCATTTCAACGATTTGATAAAGATATGAAACAAAAGAAAATCAAGTAGCTTTTCACAAGGAAAATAATGAAAACATTCATCAAGGTCATGAAAGCATTATCAGATCCCAACAGGGTGAAAATAATGAAAATACTCCAATCTCGCCATTTGTGTGTATGTGAGATCAAAGAGGCACTTGGTATTGCCCAGTCCACGGCCAGCAAACATTTAAAAATCCTTGAAGATGCCGAGCTCGTAAGCAGTTTTAAGGAGGGGTTATGGGTCAACTACGCTCTTTCTGACGGCAGTGGGTCCCCATATTCTGCAAGTCTGATAGGGAATCTGAGACACTGGTTAGACAATGACCTGGAGATTGAGAATTTAAATAGAATACTGCCGGATATTGATCGGAAAAATATTGTTGGTAAAGATTAAACTGCCAAAAAAATTATACCAATATATCGTTAAATGCCCATATATAGTCAAAATTATCTAAGCTTAAAATTCAGGGGGCAGGGGCTTGAAAGATAACTTGCAATTCCGGTTGATCCGCCTGAGCCACATAAAAATTTGCAGCCACATTACATGGGAATATATATAACCCACATGGCAGTAATTACCTGCCACAACGAAAAATGAAACTCACATGATTACAAGGCTTTGGACGGAGTTTCATATAAAACTTTCTGCCTTGATCATAAGCTTGCCATTCTGGGGAGGGCTCAGCCAATCATAACAGCTGGCCCTGCTTATGATCAAACCCAAACTTCAAAAGGAAACACAGGAAAAACAAATTATGATGATGGTTAACAACTTTAAAAAATCGATTCTACCGGCCGCAGCATTAATACTGATCCTTTCGTCCGTTGTGTTTTCACAGGACTTTTCAAGGGTTCCGGAAAAAGGCAAAACCACAATGATAGACCTGGGGGCAAAAAAATGTGTCCCCTGTAAAATGATGGCACCGATCATGGCAAAGCTTGAAAAAGCATATGAGGGCAGGGCAGACATTGTCTTTATTGATGTCTGGGAGAATCGCCAGCAGGGCCCCAGGTTTAAAATCAGAGCCATCCCCACCCAGATTTTTTTTAACGAAAAGGGTGAAGAGGTTTACCGTCATGTGGGTTTTCTGGATGAAAAATCCATTATTGACCAGATGACAAAAATGGGGGTTGAAGCACCTGTATTTGAGGATAAAGAATAACGCCATGTTGGATTCTCTGTTTTTGACCGTTAATCAATGGATGACAGGCGGTACAGGCTTTGCTGTTGCCGGATGTTTTCTATGGGGTGTTATCAGCGTATTGTTCAGCCCATGTCATCTTGCATCCATCCCTTTGATCGTGGGATATGTGGGGGGCCAGGAGAAAATGGTCCATCCACGACAGGCAAGCGTATATTCCATCCTGTTCACACTGGGCCTTTTTATCACCATTGCCTTTATTGGTGTGATTTGTGCCCTGCTTGGAAGAATGCTCGGGGATGTAGGAAATTATTGGCAGATCGTCATCGGATTTATTCTGATCTGGGTTGCCCTGGGAATGCTGGGTGTTGAAAAATGCACCTTTTCCGGCGCTCTTTTGTACAAATTAAATCTCAAAGGCAAATTGGGTGCTTTTACACTGGGGCTTGCCTATGGGGTATTGTCCGGATCATGTACCTTTGGATTTATTGCACCGATTCTGGCTATCATCACCGTCCAGGAAAAAGTGGGCACAGGTATTCTTTTCATTATCCTGTTTGCCCTGGGACACTGTCTTCCCATTATCATTGCAGGAAGCTCCACCGCTGCGGTAAAAAAACTGCTTGAAAACAGCAGATGGAATGGGGCAGGGGTATGGTTTAGAAAACTTGCAGGATCAACCATCGTTGCACTGGGGATCTACTTTATCGTGACCCCTTTTTTTTAAATTTTAAATCACCGAAGTCACAAGGAGACTGGCATGAATGAACTGAATCAAGTTCTAACACAGATGGATTTTGAGTTTTTTTCTTCCGGTGAGCACGGCATGAGCATTGAGGGAATGCGCAAGGTGCTTGGAAATGATAATGTTGTTTTTCTGGATATCCGCTCGAACAGGGAAGTGGAATACCTCTCCTTTCCCTTTGCTGTCCACATTCCTTTAAATAAACTGCCGGAACGCCTTGGAGAACTGCCAAAGGAGAAGCTAATCATTACCTTTTGCTCTTCCATATTCAGGGGAGCAGTGGCCTACACTTTTCTCATGGCCAATGGGTTTGAAAATGTCAAGGGTTTGACCGCAACCGTGGAGGAGATGGTCAAGGCATTCAAACCAGGGCCACTTGCCAAAATGTGATGCCATTACGGGCCGAAAGGCCAAAAAATCCGGACGGCCCGGAACATTTCCACAAGAATCCAGGTCACCCTTCAAGCCTATTTTCAGTCTTTAAAACCAATCGGGCGCATTCCCATTTTCCCGGTTTGATCACAATATGGTTTTTTTGTCATAGTTGGGGGGGCCAACGGGGTCAGGCTTATGTTATTGACGTTATCGAGCACAGCCTGTGCAAACGCAAAAACCACCGATAATGCCAATAACGCAAGCCTGACCCCTCTCTGACAGGACAGATACAATGGATCTCAATATACTTATTATCACTTTTCTCTCATTCACTCTCAGTTTTATCTTTGCCCTTGGTGGCGTTGGATCGGCAGTTGTCCTGATTCCGGCCCTGGCCTGGCTGGGAGTTCCCTTTAATCTGGCCCGGCCCACAGGACTCTTTGTCAACTGCGTGAGTATGCTTGGGGCCACCTGGTCAAACTTTAAAGAAAAACGTCTTGATGTCGCCCTGGGGCTTCCCATTATCATTTCATCCATCATCTTGGCACCTGTGGGGGCATGGGCCGGACACCTTTTACCCACCCGGATTCTGCTGTTTGTCTTTATCTGTTTTCTCTTCTTTTCCGGCACAATGATGCTGTTTTTTAAAGGCTCAAAATATGCCGATCAATACCGGGGAGATCGCCCTTTTACAGGCCCATTGATGGTGGGTGTTCTGGCAGGATTTGTTTCCGGCCTTCTGGGCGTTGGGGGCGGTGGTATCATATCACCTCTGATGATTCTACAGGGTTTTAATCCCAAAAAAGTGGCCACTGTCACCGCCCTTGCCATCCCCTTTTCTTCTTTTTCTGCATTTCTGGCATATGCAGCCATGGGATCCGTATCAATGAAAATCCTGGCATTTGCGGGACTGGCTGCCTGGGGTGGGGGATATCTGGGGACAAAGGTTATGCAGAAAAAAATGAGCCCACACACCGTAAAAAAAATATTGGGGGGCGTATTGGTTCTTCTTGGTATAAGACTTCTTTGGACACTACCGTGGTAAACATTCAGGGCTGCCATCGCCCTGTTTGTTATTATAAAGGTTGTGGAGACCCAATATAACTGCGCGGTATGCCTGGTGCTGTTTATCCTGCACTTCGGCCAGGGTCATGCCGCAGTCCACCTTACCCGTTACACAGAAGGGTATATTTAATTGACACCCAGCACACACACATGTATATACAACATACATAAGATTTAAAAATCAGAGGATATGATCCGGTTTTTTCCTGGAAATATCAAGGAGGGGGTAAAAGTGTGTGACACCCCTGTATGTTCATAGATTATGGAGTATGTATGGTTAAAGCACACGCGGGACAATCCATGGTGGCACCCATCTCCCCAAGACCTTTGTACCAGCAGGTTAAAGATTATATCCTGGAAAAAATCCACAAAGGGCACTGGACCCCAGACATGAAAATAGATTCTGAAAACAGCCTGGTGGAGACCATGGGTGTTTCACGCATGACCGTGAATCGAGCCCTTCGTGAATTATCTGCGGAAGGGAAACTGGTCCGTCTCCAAGGGGTGGGGACGTTTGTAGCCCGTCAGAAACCACAATCAGAACTTCTTGAAATAAGATCCATTGACCGGGAGATAAAAAAACAGGGGGGAAAACATTCCTGTGATATTCACGTGTTGCAGCAGGAAAAAGCAAGCCCAGAGGTGGCATCAGATATGGGGATTGAATCAAAAGCGCCTGTTTATCATGCCGTAATGGTGCATAAAAACAATGGGATACCCATTCAACTGGCAGATCGTTATATCAACCCCACCGTTGCCCCCAATTTTTTAAAACAGGATTTTACCCAGATAACGCCCAGTGACTACCTGATGGGAATATCTCCTGCCATGGAGGTGGAACATGTCATTGAAGCGGTTATGCCGGACAATTGGATTCGTGATCTTTTAGAAATTTCCAGGAAAGAACCCTGTCTGATTCTCCATCGCAGAACCTGGGTAAATGGTGTCGTGGCCACAAGAAACAACTTTATATACCCAGGATCACGTCATAAAATAGGTAGTCGATTCATCCCCGCGGGAAATATGGTCACCAAACAGGGCAGGGCATAGTCCGGATAAGTTCCACGTGAAACCAATCCGGACCTTGCCATTTAAAACTCATCCTGTAAAAGTCCCAACCAAGATTTAGTGAGACAGCATATTACTATTTTCGGGCTTGGTCATAAGATGGGCCACACCCCAGCTGACCCCAAATTACGACCAAAGCCCTATTTTTACTCTCAGTTGTGACACGCTGTCTTGTCACCTGGATTATATTTGATCCAGAATTTCCATCACCTCTGCACATTTTTTTCTGGAACGCGCTTCCATGGCCTGGGCTTCTTCAAGAATTTTTACCTTATATGCCTCATCCCGAACATCCTTGATATTTATCAAAACATTCTGGTAAGCCCCCCATATCCCGGTTTCCAAAGCCCTTGCACCCACCTGGGTGTCTGATTTTGATGCTGGATTGCCATACCTTGCCACTTCACACAGGGCATCCCAGGCAGCATCGCCCAGACGCATGGTGCCCAGGGGAATATTAATTGCGGTCTTAAGCCCGGCCTGCATTTTGGCAATGCGTGCCTGTTTTTCGGCATCCGTTGTTCTTGGCATGCGAAGGCCTTCCATGTATTCATTAAAGGCCGAGGTGTCGGCATCGATCATGGGAATCAACTTTCGGGTCAACTCATGCAGTATGGGAATCTGTTTTCGCATATGACCATCCACGGATTCAAATTTTCGAACCCCCTGGGTGAGCTTGGCCACCATGGAACCCAAACCCGTTCCCACCGCAGCCATGGCAGCCGAGGCAGAACCACCGCCCGGTGCAGAAGATCTTGCGGCAATTTCTTCAATAAATCCCCGAACCGTCATGCCAGCCAATGGTTCATTGGGGGGTTCGGCCACAATGTATTCAATAATCCGCTCCCTGGGATTAAAGGTGGCAACGGAATTAAGCCCCAATCTTTCAATGGCCAGTCGGATTTTCTGATCCTCCTGGTAAATAAAAAGATTTTCACGTTCAATATAGTAATCCGCCGCCATGATCAGGGATTCCAGGGGCACAATCCCCACAATTTCAGATCCAGCCACGGCAAGATTCAGCGCAGCGGCTTCTTTTTTCACTTCTTCATACAGTATATGGATGGGGGTGACGGTGTAGTTGTTTAAATTCACAGTCACCTGGGCCATGTTATATTCATCCACATACCACCCCATGCCCTTTACTTGTGTTAAACGCCCGGGTTGATCTTCTCCCCGACCTGCTTCCCGGAGATTCAAGGCAATGCGATGGGCCTGATTGGATGTTCCCAGAATATTCACATTATAGGCAATGAGAAACATTCTGGCACCGGTGGCCGTGGCCCCCCAAGTGGGGACAAATTCAGAGGGACCAAAATCAGGTTTCCATCTGGGATCTTTCAGTCGTTCCTCCAGGGCCTCATATTCCCCCCGGCGGACATCGGGAAGTTTGCGCCGGTAGTCCTGGCTTGCCGCCTCTTCATAAAGGTAAAAAGGAACGTTGAGTTCCTCGGCTGCTCTTTTTCCAAACGCTCTTGCAATGTCGGCGCATTCTTCCATGGTCACCCCAGCAACGGGGATAAAGGGACACACATCCATGGCTCCAAAACGTGGATGCTCACCCTTGTGACAACGCATATCAATTTTTTCTTTAGCCACCCGAGCTGCAGCAAGAGCACCTTCAATGACGCTTTCAGGATCTCCCACAAAGGTATACACCGTACGATGGGTGGATTTGCCGGGGTCCACATCCACAACGCTACAGCCCGGGGTTTTCCGGATGGCATCGGCAATGGCATTAATAACGACTTCATCCCGGCCCTCGGAAAAATTAGGCACACACTCAACTATTTTTTTCATCCTTTTATCCTCTATCCGTTATTATTTTATTCGGGTTTGGTCTCAACATGGGCCACCTGTCACAGCTGACGGATCAATAACACAAGACGGCCCCATACCCATTTATTTTTTTCCGTACTGTTCCACATATCTTTTAAAAAGTGGTTTCAACCGGGCACCCATACGATGGGTTTTTCCGGGATAGGTCATTCGGCTGTGGGTGGCCACCCGCCAGTTATCCCAGGTTTGACGATGCAATATCAGGCAGGGATCATGGGGGGACAATTGCAGCAGTTGCCTTGCCATTTCATCGGGGTGCAATGCTTCAATAATATGTTCCACATCCTTGATCTGAATCGTTTGCAACAGATAACTCACAGGAGAAACCGTGGAAAATTCTTGTTTCAGGAAATCAGGGGCAGACAGAGGGTGTATAAACTGATCCTCCAGCATCACCGGTTTACCACTATTTTTATGGACAATAATGGAATGAAACACCGGGGTACCAATGGCAATTTCCATGGCTGCCGCCAATTCAGGGGAAGCCTTTTCCTCCACACCAAGATGGACCTCACAGGTATAGATTCCTCCCCGTGCAATGATCTCTTCATCAATGGCGGTCATTTCAAACAATGCCATCAACGGCTTGGGATGGGCCACATAGGTACCCACCCCCTGAATCCGCACCAGATCCCCGCTGTCCGTCAACTCCCTCAATGCCCGGTTAACGGTGATACGTGAAACCTTTAAGAGCTTGACCAGTTCATTTTCCGAAGGAATCCGGGCATCGGGCAGCCATACCTGATTTTGAATCTGCTGGAGAATAAACTCCTTTACCTGTTCATACAGGGCTTTTGGGGCACTCTTGGATAAAGGCGACATTATCCTTTTTCCACCTTGCTGCGGATCTCTTTATCTGCCTCCCGTCGCAACCGATCGAGTTCTGCCACCACCTTATCATCCAATGACTCCGGGGTGTGTTTTTCCATGATATCCACAACCTTTTCCCGGACCCGGTCTTCCATGGTTTTTTTCCCGGAAGACTCCCAGGAGGCAATGGGTTTCTGATCCAGCAATTTTGCGTGCCAGAGTTCATTTTTAAAATGATTCATGGTGTGTTTCTGCTGGAGGAAATGCCCCCCAGGTCCCACACTTTCAATCACCTCCCGGGCCAGGGTCTCCCGGTTGACGGTGATCCCCCTGACAAAGCGTTTGGTCATACCGATAATTTCATTACCCATGACCAGCTGTTCAACGGAACAGGCCATGCCCGCCGCCATATACCCCACATCATGGATGAGATTCAGTCCGGCAAGTCCCTGGCTCAAAATTGAAAAAGCAGATTCAAGTCCTGCCTGGGCATCCAGTGCTTTGGAATCCGTGGCACCGGCCAACCCCCAGGTGGGAAGTCCGAAGGACTGGGCCACCTCAGCCTGGGCCGCAAGTCCCAGGCTGTTTTCCGGAACCCCCATGGCCATGAGGGCCGAAGACATGTTTAAAACCCCCACGTTACCGCTCATGGCCACCGGACATCCAGTGCGACGCAGCTGGGCAATGGTGATATGGATAAGGGATTCTGCAGTCATCTGGACAATCATACCGGCCAGGGTCACAGGACCGGTGGCTCCGGGTTGAACGGTGGAGCCCGGCAGCTGGGGCAGATTACGATCGGCGGAAATAAAAATACGCTCAATTATTTCATCTGGGAAGGTTAACGGTGCAATGGCCTCGGGATAGGCAATAATAAAGGGTTTTTCCTGTAAATTTTCCATTCCCCCGGCCACCACCGCTGCCATTTCATACACATACTCACACCCCAGGGGTGAGTAACCGATGAACACCATGGGCTTAATAGTTTTGGCCACCACCACAGGGAACTCGTTGATATCTGCGGTATTGACAGCCACATCCTGTGAAGAGCCCATGGGCATGACAAAATCAATGTGCTCACAGGCATCGGCTACCTTTGCCCCCATGGCAATGTCCGACAAGCGGGTGGGCCGAAATTCACCGGTAAAGGGATCTCTCACATTGGGACTGGCCGTTGATGTCCCATAATGGCTCTTTCTTCCCTCCACCTCCATGGCCCGTTTACCTCGTCTATCATAGATGGTCCAGCCCTTGGGAGCCGTTGCCACACACGCTTCCACAATATACCGGGGAATACGAATACGACCCTCTTTTACAATGGCACCTGCCGCTGCCAGCATTTTTCCGGCACCTTTATGAAGGCATTTAAAACCTACTTTTTCCAGCACATCAAAGGCCGCCTGTTTGATTTCCCAGATCTGGTCCTCGGTGAAAACCTGAAGCCCCCTGACCGCGCTTGATTCAGTTCTTGAAGATTGCAGCATATATTTTTTCCCCTGTTTGTGGTCCGCTCACATGTGGTGTGGCCAAGCTCTTGTTTTTTAACCTCAGGAACAGACATGAATGATTTCAATATAACCGCCACGGGCGGACCGGGATCTTGGACCCGGATTAGCCCACAACGAATCATGAAAGAATGTTATGCATGCCTATACTTTCTTATAACATACATGGCAGTAAACACCTGCCACAACGAAGATTGAAACGCTTATTATTTCAAACATCTGGACGGCGTTTCATATAAAACCTTTTACTTCAAAAAAGCCTCCATCACCGATGCAATATCCGCTTGTTTTTCTGCATCAATGGCCAGTGGTTTATGGGTATTAAGAATTTTATTTAACTTAATTCGTGCCCGGTCAAGCAAAGTGGTACGTCCCTGTTCCACCCACTTGTCATGACCCTGGCGAAAGAAAAGCTCCGGTGTCCACTGCACATTCTTCAAATGTTTGAATGTATGAGGAAGGGAAAGAAATTCACTTCTGGCAAACCCCTGGGGAATGACATCCATGGCAAGGGTATCATCATTGATGGGGATGCCTTTATACATGCGTCTGATCTGATCCACCATTTCGTTGACAATCACGATCATATCCAGACTGCCGGTGAGACCAAAATCCAGATATCCCACATCATGGTTCAGGTTGGAACCTGCAAACACAGACATGAAGGCCTCAAGACCGGCCTCAAAGGATGCCTGCATGTCGGGAACCTGGGCATCACTGGTGCCGCCATATCCCCAGTTGGGAATATCAAGATAATTACTCATCTCCACCATGGCCATGTATGTAAGCATATACTCCGGTGCATTGTAGGAACACTGGCTGCTTTTCATGTCCAACACGGCGGCACCTATCCCCATTAAAAAGGGAGCGCCCGGTGCGGCCAGCTGGTGGATCACCATGCCGGTGAAAGATTCTGCAAGTCCCTGGACAATGTGACCAGCCACGGTCATGGGGGCAGTGGACCCGGCAATGGGGGCAGGTGAATATATAACAGGAGAAGCTGTTTCCGCGCAGAATAACAGTTTATCCACACTGCTGAAAGGATGTTTCAAGGGGCTTATGGGTTCATCATACTGAATCCAGTAAGGTTTTTCCCTTAATTGTTTTTCTCCACCCCGTAAAATTTTAGAAATATTCCACATGGCCTCAAGATCTTTTCGACCATCGGCGGTATTGACAATGGGTTTGGTACAGTTCTGGGCCATGGCATTAAAACTGGCCAGATAGGAAATGGCCGGATTTACTTCATGGGGATGGGCAAAGGACATTATGAAATCAATGTTGGGAAGAGCATCACATACCCTGGCTGCCCGTTTGATATCCTCAAGGGAGGTTCGGTGACGCTGCATATTTTTTGAATCCACCGACCACATCAGATCTGAACCTGTGCCAAAATAGGCCCGCCTTCCCCCAAGGTCCATGGCATGATTTCCCTCTCGGTCATACATGACAATATTATTGGGCACCGTTCTCCTGGCCTGTTCCACCAAGGCTGACGGTATTTTAACCATGCCGTCGGTTCCAACCTTGCAACCGGCTTCTGTCAGAAACTTTAAGGCATCATCGTGCTGTACCTGCATGCCGGTGTTTTCCATGATTTCCAGGGCTGATGTATACAGTTTTTCTTTATTTTCTTCACTTAAAAAGGTGAGCCGTGGCTCAAACCCGATTTCAAAATTTACCATCATAATATCCCCTATTGAGATTGAAACAACTTGTACATACAGGATATATAAATAGTTTAAAGATATGTCAACACCCTTTTGATTCTTCTTCCTGGAATCCTTCATATCAGTTCCACACTATTTGATATTCATGGGGTAATGGATTTTCAGGGCTTGGTCACAGCATGCTCCCCCCGTCACAATTGGTGAACCAACGGGGTCAGGGTTGTGTTATTGTGCTTTTTACAATTATCTGTGTTCCAGCGCCAATAACACAAGCCTGCCCCCCACCCCAAAGTGGCCCATGTTATGAGCAAGCCCGATTTTTATCCCATGAACTGCTACTATTGACACATAACAAGGGCTCATATATTCTTATTCAGACAGGCAAATACCGATCACAACACCGGCAACCATTGACACCAGTTGCGGCTGTGGGGGGCAGGCCTTAAAAACAGGCATAAAAAAAACTGAAACATCGGGGATGAAAGGAAAATAAAATGCAAAAAAAAGATCACCTCGAACTGCTCTGTGATGCCGGAGAAATGTTTGCCCTTCTTTCCGGGGTTTCAGACACGAAAGAAATCTTACAGCGGTGCGTACGTCTTGTGGCAAAACACCTGAAAGCGGAGGTGTGCTCCATTTATCTGCTTGAAACCCGACAACAGGAACTTGTACTCCGGGCCACCACAGGTCTAAATCCGGATTCAGTGGATGTGGTTAAAATGAAGGTGGGCGAAGGGCTTGTGGGAAAAGCCATGGAAACCATGGAAATTATCCTGGAAGATCATGCCAGCCTGAATCCTGATTTTAAATATTTTCCCAGTGCCAGAGAAGAAGCCTTTGAATGTTTCCTGGCCATTCCCATATTAAAGGGAGCTCGGGGAATCGGAGTCATGGTTGTCCAGCGCCAAGCCAACCGCCATTTTTCCCATGATGAGGCCATGGTGTTGCGCTCCATTGCCTCCCAACTGGCCATGCTCATTCAAAATGCAAGGATACTGCTGGGTGTCAAAGAAAACGACTCCCTCCAAAAACATCCCCACTCCCCGCCGGTTTTTGATGAAGAACAGGAGCTTCCACGAATCATTCAGGCCCGGGTGGCATCCCGGGGAACGGCCATGGGAAAAGCCATGCTGGCCCGGCAAAATCCCATACTTGACATGCTCCGAAGTAATCAGAATATCATGGATGATCCTTCCCGAGGTATCGTTGCCCTGGAAGATGCCATTGCGCGGACCATCAGCCAGATCGAATCCCTGGAAAAGGAGATATCCCAACGTATCCCGGAAGCTGTCAGTCTTATTTTTGATGCCCACATCATGATATTAAAGGACAAGGGGTTTTCCGTAAAAATGAAGGAACTCACCAGACAGGGACAGTCTGCCCTATCTTCGGTGGTCAATGTTGCCCGTAAATATATGAACCTGTTTGGTTCAAGCCAGGACACCTATCTCCAGGAAAAAGTGGCGGATGTGGAAGACATTGCCGTACGCCTCATTGAAAATCTGATGCAAACCAGCCAGGAAGGCAACCCAAGCCATGAAGATAAAATATTAATTGCCCGGGATCTGCTGCCATCGGCAGCAGTGCGGTTTGCCATGCAGGGGGTTGCCGGCATTATTCTCACCGGGGGCGGTATCACCTCCCATGCGGCCATTCTTGCCCGCTCCCTGGGGCTTCCCATGCTCATCACCGAACACCTGGATCTGCTCTCCATCACCGGAAATCCTTCCATTATCATGGATGCCGAAGTGGGCAATATTTATTTTAATCCAAATCCAGAAATTGAAGCCAAATTTCATAAATCCATGGCAGCCGATCCCCTGCCCGGTGAAATTCCCCACAAAGAGACCCGCACCGCAGATGGCACACCCATTTCACTCATGGTCAACATCAATTTACTGGGAGAACTGGATTCCGCTGTTCGACTCAATGCATTTGGGGTTGGTCTCTATCGATCGGAATTTCCCTTTCTGGTGAGAAGTAATTTCCCATCGGATGCAGAGCAGACACGGGTGTATGATATTCTTCTGTCAAAAATGGCAGGAAAACAGGTGACCATCAGAACCCTGGATGTGGGGGGCGATAAAATGCTGGGCTACTTTGACAATGCCGGAGAAGCCAACCCAGAACTGGGGCTTCGCTCCATCCGGTTTACCTTTAAATACCCTGATATTATGGCCCAGCAGATACGGGCCATCCTCAGGGCTGCAGCCAAAGCGGACCCGGTCACCGAGGTGAGAATCATGTTTCCCATGGTCTCCTCCCTGGATGAATTTAAAAGGGCAAAACAGATGGTGATGAACTGTTACGAAGAATTAAACAATTCAGACACAAAACACCCGCCCGGAACAATAAAAAACACCGGTCTTACAAAACTTCCCCGCATCGGCATGATGCTGGAACTGCCATCGGTGGTGGAAATCATTGATGATCTTGCAGCGGAGGCGGATTTTTTTTCCATCGGTACAAACGATTTTGTCCAGTATATGCTGGCCGCCGATCGCACCAACGACCGGGTGGCTGACTATTATACCCCACATCATCCCGCTGTATTAAGGGCTTTAAACCGCATTGCAACGGCCGTCACCAGTGCTGGAAAGGACATTTCCGTGTGTGGTGAAATGGCCAAGGAAAAGGCCTTTATTCCATTTTTTATCGGTATCGGCATCCGAAAACTCAGCGTCAACCAGCATTTTCTCTATGCTGTGCAGCAATACATCAACCAATGGACCGTTCTTGATGCACAAAGATATGCGGAACAGCTTCTGAAGCAGACCAGCGAAAACAGTATTGCAAGACTTTTGGCCCGCTGACAAAACAGACATCATGCCTACCATTATAATATCTTTAAATTCGGTCACTTAACCCGGACAACCGGTAATTTGTTCTATTGTTGTTCAACGCAATTTCCACGGCCCTCCGGGAACCCACCAAAATAACAAGGTGCTTTCCCCGGGTCATGGCCGTATACAGAAGATTTCGCTGGAGCAGAGGATAATGCATGGTGGTGATGGCAATAACCACCGCAGAATATTCCGACCCCTGGGATTTATGCACGGACACCGCATAGGCCAGGGTCAGTTCGTCCAGTTCCATGATATCGTAATCCACCAGCCGCCCGTCATAATCCACCACCAGACGGTTCTCCGATGATATCACCTCATCCACCACGCCGATGTCACCGTTAAACACATCCTTCTGATAGTTATTTTTAAGGTGCATTACCTTATCACCGGTCTTAAAAATCATGCCACCGGCATTTATTCCCCCAGGGGTTTTGTTCAGCACTGACTGAAGCTGCTGATTTAAATTAATGGTACCGGCCTCTCCTTTATGCATGGGGGTCAGCACCTGTATTTCATCCACATGGGAAAAGGCTTTTTTAATTCTGCCATGGCAGAGCTCTAGAATGGTTTTCACCACCCGGTCGGGATCATTGTTTTCAATGAAATAAAATTCTGACAGGGCTTTATCCGATTTATCTCGATCCAGACAGGGCATTTGGCCATTTCGGATGCAATGGGCATTTCTCACAATGGGGCTTTGTTCAGCCTGGCGGAAAATCCGGGTCAGGGAAAAGGTTTTCACTGCCCCTGAACGGATGATATCCGAAAGGACATTTCCCGGTCCCACCGAGGGAAGTTGAAAAATATCCCCCACCAGAATCAGTACGGAATTTATGGGAACCGCCTGGACCAGGTGATACATGAGCATGGTATCCACCATGGAAGACTCATCCACAATCATCACATCAATGTCCAGGGGATTTGTGATGTTTCTGCCAAAACTGGCATCATCGGGGTCATACAGCAAAATTCTGTGCAGGGTAAATGCTTTTTTACCCGTAACTTCGGCAAGACGCCTTGCGGCCCTGCCCGTGGGGGCCGCAAGCAGAACCTTTTGTCTCAGTTTGGTAAAAACGGCGCACACCGATCGTACCAGTGTGGTCTTGCCGGTGCCGGGACCGCCGGTGATCACCACCACCCGGTGGGTAAGAATCTGTTTCACCACGGCCATCTGCTCTTCGGAAAGTTTTAATGCCAGCCGGGTAAGGATCTCATTCTCAATGGCATCCTCATCCATTGAAACGGCAGGCGAACCAATGGTAAGCATGGCTCTGATCCGCTGGGCAATACCTTCTTCGGCCTGATGAAGCCGTTTAATGTATATTTTTTCATCGCTTTGTACGGAATCATCTTTTTGACTGTCCAACGACGCTTCAACCACAATCTCTCCACTTTTCTCAAGACCATTCAGGGCCTGGGTCAAATCGTCTTCCACGGCAGATGTCATCTGGCTGCACCGCTGCAGCAGCTGGGAAGCCGGGGCAAACACATGGCCGTCAGATTCCCATTTCAACAACAGATAGATGATACAGGCCTTGATCCGTTCGGGATCATCGCGCTTTATACCGGCGTTAAGGGCAATGGTGTCTGCCACCTCAAACCCGGCTTCGGGAATATCACGGCTGATCCAGTATGGTTTTTTTTGCAGAATATCGAAGGCTCTGGGTCCATAAAAATTAAGAATGGCAGCGGCATGGGAAATACCAATGCCGTTTTTCTGCAGAAACTGCATGACCCGGCGAACGGCATGGTGACTGTCCCAGGCTTTTGTAATATGCCCGGCCTTTGCCTTTCCTATTCCCTGGATTTCCCGGAGGCGATGGGGCTCATTCTCAATAATATCAAGGGATCTCTCCTGAAATCTCTCCACTATTTTATCGGCCATGGTTTTACCGATGCCCTTGATAATACCGGAAGCCAGATATTTTTTAATGCCACCCACCGTGGCAGGCAAAATCACCTCAAAGGATTCCACCTTGAACTGTTCGCCATATTTTACATGGGTAATCCAGGTGCCCTCCAGGGAAAGGGTTTCCCCCTGGGCCACCCCTGCCATGTGTCCCACCACCACAATGGGCTCTTTTGTGCCATGGGCTTTCAGCCTGGCGATGGTATAGTGGTTTTCCGCATTGCGAAAGGTAATCCGCACCAGGGTACCTTTAATGATAATCATGATTCAGGATCACCGGTTATCATCTTCCATCACAAGCATGGCTGCGGCCATTAAATCCGGCACCACATGATCCGGAGATTGGTTCAGGGTTTGAAGTTCTTTAAGGGCCTTTTCGCCATTACCGGTCTGCACCAGTACAGCCTTATGGCAACCGGCATTGCGGGCGCACACAATATCCTTTGCACTGTCTCCCACCATCCAGGTGGTGTCGATATCAATATTATATTTTTCCCTGGCCTGGAATATCAGACCGGGAGAAGGTTTTCGACAGGAACAGTTGTCATGGGGCATGTGGGGACAGAAAAAGATATCTTTGATAGCACCACCTGCCAGACGAATAACTGAAATCATTTTGTTAAAAATGGCATCCAGTCCTTCAGGACTGACCATTTTTCGATTGATGACAGATTGATTAGTGATGATAATAATATCAAAACCATGGGCGGTCAGAAGGGCGATGGCTTCCTTACTGCCGTCAATGAAATGAAATTCATCGGGGGTTTTTATATAATCCGGGGAATCCACATTAATGACACCGTCCCGGTCAAGAAAAATGGTACAAGGCATGATGGGTCTTTATTCCGCCACGGGAAAAGCGTTGTCAACACCGGAAGACATAAGTTTCCGGCTGAAATTTTCGGCATCTTCAAGCTGGCTGAATTTTCCAACCCGAACGCGATAAAAAATTCCACGATAATCGTTATAGGTGGTGATATGGGCATTGTTATACCGGGCGGACAATTTTGCTCGGTACCTGCTGGCATTGGCCGGAATAGAAAATGCACCCACCTGAACGGTGAAATCTCCTTTCCAGTAATCCACCGGAATATAGGTTTTACTCTTTCCACCGTCATTTTTTCCCAGTGCCACAATCCTTACCGGCGCAGTTCCCGGACCCAGCACCCCAAGTTTTTTTGCTCCGGTGTGAGATAAATCAATTATTCTACCCCGGACAAATGGTCCCCTGTCATTGATGCGCACCACTATTTTTTTCCCATTGTTCATATTGGTCACCTGGACCCAAGTGTTAATGGGAAGAGTTTTATGGGCCGCAGTCATGGCGTACATATTATATGTTTCTCCATTGGCGGTTTTTCTACCATGAAATTTTTTACCATACCAGGAGGCCAAGCCCTTTTGAACAAATCCCCTGGCATGGGCCAGGGGATGATAAGTTGTTCCATTGATTTTATAGGATTTAAATGTTCCCGATTGACCTGGTTTCTGGCCGGGGCTTTCCCCCGATGGACCCGTTATAACCGATCCTCCGGGTTTTCCAGGTCCGGGAACAGAGGGAGATCCACCGCAACCCCATATACCCGTAAGGGAGAATATGAAAATAAGAATATATGTGGATCTTGAAAAATTAACCATCCAGCTCCAAGGCCTGATGAATGACATCATCCATCTTGTCAGTGAAGTGAAAGGAAATAGATTGCCTGATATTCTCCGGTATATCTTCCAGATCTTTCTCATTCCACAGGGGCAGGATAAGATTTTTAATACCGGAGCGGCTGGCCGCAATAACTTTTTCCTTGATACCTCCCACGGGCAGGACTTCTCCTCTAAGGGTTATTTCACCTGTCATGGCCAGCCTGGCCTTCACCTTTCTACCGGTAACAAGGGAAGTTAAAGCCGTGAGCATGGTCACTCCGGCGGAAGGGCCATCCTTAGGTATGGCACCGGCCGGTACGTGTATATGTATATCGTGGGTGTCAAAAAAATCTTCCGCAATCTTAAATTTATCGGCATGGGATCTGATATAACTCATGGCCGTGTGGGCGGATTCCTTCATGACATCGCCCAACTGTCCGGTTAGCATCAATCCCTTGCTGCCCTTCATGGCCGTGGCCTCCACAAATAAAATATCCCCGCCAACGGGGGTCCACGCAAGCCCCACAACCACACCTGGCACATTGATATTGGTACCGTTTTCCACCATATTTCTAATGGGACCCAGGTATTCATGGAGATCATTTTTACCCACAGAAATTTTTTCCGCCTCACCCTGGGCGATCTTGCTTGCCACGCCCCGACACACGGAACCAATTTCTCTTTCAAGATTTCTCAATCCTGATTCCCGGGTATATCCTGAAATAATACGCTGTAATGCAACTTTACTGATGGTGATGTCTGAGGCTTTTAATCCATTGGCAATGCGCTGCCGGGGCAAAAGATACTTGGTAGCTATTTTTAATTTTTCTTCTTCTGTATACCCACTCAGCTCCAGCACCTCCATGCGATCCAGCAAAGGAGCAGGAATGGTATGAAGGACGTTTGCGGTGGTCAGAAAAATAACATCTGTCAAATCAAAGGGAACATCCAGATAATGATCGGTGAACGAATAATTCTGTTCCGGGTCCAGAACTTCAAGAAGCGCACTGGAGGGATCTCCATGATAGGAGGAGTTGACCTTGTCAATTTCATCGAGCATGAACACCGGATTACTTTTTCCTGCCCGGCGAATCTCCTGGATAATTCTTCCGGGCATGGCCCCCACATAGGTGCGTCGGTGGCCACGGATTTCGGCTTCATCCCGAATACCACCCAGGGCAATACGAACAAATTTACGCCCAAGAGATCTGGCGATGGACTTACCAAGGGAGGTTTTACCCGTACCCGGAGGGCCTGAAAAGCAGAGAATGGGACCCTTGGAATCATTTTTAAGTTTTCGTACTGCCAGGTATTCAAGGATTCTTTTTTTGGGCTTTTCCAGACCATAATGGTCCTGATCCAGAATCTTCCGTGCGGCTTTTATATCCATCTTATCTTTGGACTTTTCCGCCCAGGGAAGGGAAGTAAGCCAATCAAGGTAGGTGGATGCCACCACATATTCAGAAGAGGACGGATGCATGCGAGACAACCTTGTCACCTCACGTTCCGCCTCTTTTTGGGCTCCTTCCGGCAATTTCTTGGAGGCTATTTTTTTACGATATTCTTCAATTTCAACGCTTTCATCATCGCTTTCCCCCAACTCTTCCCGAATGGCTTTCAATTGCTGGCGCAGATAATACTCCCGCTGGCGTTTATCCATATCCTCCTTGACCTGAGTCTGTATTTTGGAACCCATTTCAAGAATTTCCAACTGGTCATTCACAAGTCGGGTAACCTTGGTCAATCTTGCCTTTACATCCAGAATTTCAAGCACTTTCTGTTTTTCAACGATGGGGGCATTGATGGTAGATGCCACCATATCAGCCAGAACATCGGGCTCCCGTATGGATTTGACCATGCCACCGATCTCGGCCGGTAATCCCGGAGACAGAGATACTATCTTTTCATATTGATCCACCACATTGGACATCAGTGCCCGGGTTTCTTTATCGTCGCTGATATTCCTGCTCTCCACCATTTCAATCTTTGCCTGAATATAAGGTTTACCTTCTATATATTCAGTCACCTTGAATCGGCTCAAGCCCTGAATCAACAGCTGTGCCTTGTTATCCTCCATTTTTGCCATTTTTAATATAATGGCCACGGTACCAATTTTATGCAGATCCTTTGAAGAATGGCGTGAAGATACATCGGAACGTTTTGATAACAGCACCCCTAACATTCTGTCCCCTGCCATGGTTTCATCTATAAGCTTGATGGCCTCATCCTGCATGATCACAAGGGGAAGCACCATTTTAGGAAACAGATTGGTATCCACAATGGGTAAAACGGGAAGGATCTCCGGTATATGATCTGGATTTACATTCACTGAAGACTTAAGTTCACTCATGGGAAATTCCTATGCATTATGCTTTTATCTGTATGATATTTCAACTGTTTCTGTTCGTTCCACGGGAAGCTTTGCAAGGCTGATTTCAAGAAAACCATTGGCGTATGTCGCTGAAACATTATTAACATCAATCAGCGTGGGCAGATAAAGTATCCGCTCAAATCTGCCAAACTGAATTTCAGCAAGTCTGAAAGTGGCCGGGTGTTCCGGTGGTTTTCGACATCGACTCCCCGATATCTTGACAGCCTTGTTGCTTACCTGAATGGTTATATCATCTTTTTCAACACCTGAAATTTCAGCTTGAATGGTGATATAATACCTGGACTCAAATATGTCCATCTGGGGTTTCCAGATACGCTTTGAAAGGCAGAACATGGGATTAATGGAGTGAAACATATCCTGTCCCTCTTTTTCTCCCCGTGAAGAACGATCAAAATCCTCGCCAAAGATAATTTCTAAATATTCCATTACAGAAAACTCCTGAAGCTGTGTTGATTTGAATGAACACTGCAATTAAAAACAGGCAGTTAATGGATAAAAGAATACCACCGGGCTTCCTGCTTGTAAAGCAGGAATAATAAGTCGTTAAAAGGATTGGTAATAAGAATTTAAACTTAAACATCAAGTATAGAATAAAACCTTAATCAAATGCCTGACAGAGCTCTATAATGTTTTTTTATTATCGTCAAGCCCCGTAGATTCCGGATTCCAATTTTTTATCCCCCTCACCAGACAAACATAGGCTGCCAGGTTTAATAGAAAAGATATATAACAAACGGTATTGATCCCCCAATTATGCCATATCATTCCACCGCAAACAGCCCCTATCACCCGCCCCAGTCCTGCTGCACCGAAAAACAGAGACATCATGGTGGCCCTGGCACCGGGAACCAACTCCGTGCACATGGAAATAAAAGACACAATGGTGAATTCAAAAAGAAAAAAAAGAACGAAAAGTGAACCTAAGGCTGCCCCGGCCCAGTATTCAGACAAAGGAATAAGTAAATATGCCAGGGAACACAAAAAAACACCATATTTCACGGCCCGTTTCAATCCCATACGGTCTGCAAGAAGAGCTGTTCCCACAGAACCACAAAGCTCTCCCACACCGATAACAGCCGTACCAAGACCCAGGTCCACCACTGAAAAATGAAACAGTTTTTCCAACCATGCTCCATAAATAACAAAAAGATTATCATTGGCAAAACTGACGAAAAAAGCAAATCCCATGGCACCAATAGCCCGGGGATTTTTCATCAATTCTGCCATGGATAATAAAAATGGCGTATTTTCAACCCTGGATGTTTTTTTATTAGAATCATCTTTTATATACAGCATGACCATGCACAGACAGATTACACCACTGCCTGCCAGAACCCAAAAAGGGGACTGCCATCCCAGCCTGGCAATAATAAGGCCTGCCAGGGGTATTCCCACAAGGGTTGCCACAGACCAGCTGATCTCAAGCACCCCCACCACAAAACCCCTGCGTTTATAATTCACCCGGGTACCCACATAGGCCTGAATGGCAGGATCAAAAAGATTTTTACCAAGCCCGCTTAAAAACATGGCCAGTACAAAGCTGTAATAGAAAGGTAGACACCCCGCCAACATCATGCCGCTGACCATAATAGCAAGGCCCATAATCATCATGGGTTTATAACCGGTGCGATCACCAAAACGGGAGGTGAAAAGACCTATTAGAGCTGTTGCCTGATTCAGGGCAATCACCGATGTCACATCTGTGAGGGGAACCCCAAGTCCCCTGCTTATAACCGCGGCAAAGGGATATATAAATCGGTTGGCGGTGTTTATAACAGAACGACTTGCAAAGGCTGCCAGCAGTGTCCCCAGAATTTTATGTTTATGTTTATGTTTATCCATGTCTATTTCCCTTTGCCGGGATTGGCTTTAACGGGTTTGGTTAACCCATCTACCACGTCATAAATTCTGAGCCAATGAAATCAAGCCTGAAAACGGCCAAAAATTTCAAAGACAACTTCTTCAGGGGTTTTTCCAGAGGTTGATATTTGCGTAAAATCACCATAAGCAGACTCTCGCTCCTTCATTAATTCTTCAATGCGCTGCAAGGGATTGGCAGTTTCAAGCAAAGGTCTTTTTATGGCAGAAGGTTTTGAAACACGACTAAAAATTTCCTGTGCAGTGGCAACCAGACAGAAAACATGCCCCTTTTCATTCAATGCTGCTTTATTGACTGGGTTCAACATAACCCCCCCGCCGGTGGAAATAACAAAACCTTCTTTTTGTGAAAGTTCAAGAGCCATCTCGGATTCAAGTTTACGGAAGACCGCCTCTCCTTTTTCACGAAAGATATCGGCAACAGACATTTGAGCTTTTTTAACAATCAGTTCATCCGTGTCAACAAAGGTATAGCTTAATTGTTCTGCTAAAAGTTTACCAACGGTGGTTTTTCCCGTTGCCATGAATCCTGTTAATATAAGGTTGGGCCTGGACATTTTTAACAATAGACTCCTTTGGAGGTTGATTGAATGATATCGTTTTTAAAAAAAAACTCGATGATCCCGGTTTTTTACCTTAATAACACCTGGGCCGGGGGAGCCGAGGGAGGGTAAAGAACAGGACCATCGAGTTAGAGATAAATCAGCTTTATCTTAAATACAATTTAAAACAATAAATTATTCATCAGCAGCCAGTTTTTTAAGCTGGGCATATTTTGCATTTACTTCTTCTTCAATCTTGGCTTTCAGTCGTTCGGACTCTGCCGGGAAAGATCTTGACAGGGCAGCAAAACGGTTTTCACCGGCCAGGAATTCCTGGAGGGTTCCGTCAGGAGCCTTGGAGTCCAGAATAAAGGGATTTTTGCCTTCGGCCTTGAGCAGGGGATTATACCTATACATGGGCCAGAATCCTGAATCCACCGCCAGCTTGGTTTCCAGTTGGGTTTTTCCCATACCCTTGCGGATACCCTGATTAATACAGGGGGCGTAACAGATGATCAGAGATGGTCCATTGTAACTTTCCGCTTCAATAAAAGCCTTCATCAACTGCTGCTTGGAGGCACCCATGGCAACGGAAGCCACATAAACATAACCATAACTCATGGCCATGGCACCCAGATCTTTTTTGCCGATTTTTTTACCGGATGCCGCATATTTAGCTATGGCACCTGTGGGGGTTGCCTTGGAGGACTGGCCACCGGTGTTGGAGTAAACCTCTGTGTCCATGACGAGGATATTTATATCATCTCCAGAGGCAAGCACATGGTCCACTCCGCCAAATCCAATGTCATAGGCCCAGCCATCACCACCAAAAATCCAGTGGGATTTTTTGGTGAACAGGTTCTTATCCCTTGCAATGTCATCAAGGATATCAATACCGGTATTCCCGGCGAGCAATGCCTTAAGCTTATTTCCGTATTCCATGGACGCAGAAGCATCGGTCATACCTGAAATCCAACCAGCCATAGCGTCTTTGATATCAGAAGATATATCCGTATCAAGGGCTTTTTTCATTTTTGCAGCCAGGGCGGCTCGACGGGTATTGGTGGCCAGCATCATACCATACCCATATTCAGCAGCATCTTCAAAAAGAGAGCTTGCCCAGGCAGGTCCATGACCGTCTTTATTGGTGCAATAAGGTGCAGAAGGCGCAGAGCCTCCCCAGATGGAGGAACAGCCAGTGGCATTGGCAATGGTCATGCGTTCACCAAAAAGCTGGGTCAACACCTTTACATAGGGAGTCTCACCACATCCTGCACAGGCACCGGAGAACTCAAACAAGGGTTGAACAAACTGACTGCCTTTGACGGAATCCCTTTTACCCAGATTTTCCTTAAAGGGAACGGTGATGGAAAATTCATGGTTGGCAACTTCCGTGAGGGTCTGGCTGGCAATGGGTTTCATCACAAGGGCGGTTTCCTTGGCCGGACAGATATCCGCACAGTTTCCGCAACCCTGGCAATCCAGGGGATTGACCTGCATTCTGAACTGAAATTCTTTAAGTTCTTTGCCCTTACCTTCAATGGTGACAAAGGTTTCCGGTGCTCCTTCAAGCTCTTCTTGGGTGGCCACCACAGGAATAATGGCAGCATGGGGGCAGACAAATGCACATTGATTACACTGGATACAGTTATCCGGAATCCATTGGGGAACATTAATGGCAACACCGCGTTTTTCATACATGCTTGTGCTGTTGGGAAAGAAGCCGTCGGGGGTAAATGCACTCACTGGCAGTTCATCCCCCTTCTGGGACAGAATGGGTTTCATTACTTTCTCAACATAATCGGTTCCCACGGTACCTGATACCGGCCAGCCGGAAGCTGTTTTCCAGGAATCAGGAACGGCAATTTCAATAAGGTTATCAAGGGTCTGATCCACAGCCTCAATGTTCATATTAACAATGTGATCGCCTTTTTTGCCGTAGGTTTTCTTAATGTCAGCCTTCAAAAGTTCAATGGCTTTTTCAAAGGGAAGTACATTGGCAAGCTTAAAAAAGCAGGTCTGCATAATCATGTTGATGCGAGTGCCAAGACCAACGGCTTCACCAATTTTAACGGCATCCACATTGAAAAATTTTAATTTTTTATCTGCAATGGTCTTTTTAACATCACCGGGGATGTGCTGTTCCATTTCTTCCACGGACCAGGGAGAATTCAGCAGAAAGGTGCCACCGTCTTTTATCCCCTGAAGCACATCGTATATTTCAACATAGTTTGATTTATGCACAGCCACAAAATCGGGTTCAGTTATGAGATATGTGGATTTGATGGGTACATCGCCAAATCTAAGGTGGGAAATGGTGATACCACCTGATTTCTTTGAATCATAGGCAAAATAACCCTGGGCATACTTATCGGTGTTGTCGCCGATTATTTTAATGGCGCTCTGGTTGGCACCAACCGTACCATCTGAGCCAAGGCCCCAGAATTTAGCACTCACCGTACCTTCCGGTGCCGGGTTAAAATCAATTACTGGTTCCAGGGAAGAATAGGTGACATCATCCTTGATACCAACTGTGAAATGATTTTTTGGGCCCACGGATTTCATATTGTCAAAAACAGCTTTGATCATGGAGGGGTTGAATTCTTTGGAACCAAGTCCATACCTGCCACCCACAATTCTGGGACCTTCGCCCTTTTCCATGAAAGCAGTGCAGACATCCATGTACAGCGGATCACCAAGTGCACCAGGCTCTTTTGTTCTGTCAAGCACCGTCAGAGTTTCTGCCGTGGCAGGAACTGCGGCCATGAACCCTTCCACATCAAAGGGTCTATAAAGGCGTACTTTAACCACACCCACTCGTTCGCCGTTCTTGTTTAACTGTTCAACGGCCTCTTCAATAGCCTCACAGGAAGAACCCATGGACACGATAACTCTGTCAGCTTCGGGATCACCGGCATAGTCAAACAATTTATAGTTACGTCCAGTGAGCTGCCCCACCTTGTCCATGTACTTTTGAACCACATGGGGAATTTTGTTGTAAAAAGCATTGGCCGCTTCTCTGCCCTGAAAATATATATCAGGATTCTGGGCTGTACCCCGGGTATCGGGTTTTTCAGGATTCATGGCCCGGGCTTTAAATTCATTATAGGCATCCCAGTTAAAAAGCGATGCCATGTCTTCGTAATCAATCATTTCAATTTTCTGGATCTCATGGGAGGTTCTGAACCCATCATAGAAATGCATGAAGGGTACCCGACCTTCCACTGTAGCAAGGTGGGCAACCAGTGCAAGGTCCATGGCCTCCTGAACAGAACTGGATGCCAACATGGCAAATCCGGCCTGGCGGGCAGACATTACATCGGAATGATCGCCGAAAATAGAAAGGGCATGGGCGGAAAGCGCCCTTGCTGTTACATGAAACACACAGGGAAGCAGTTCACCGGAAATTTTGTACATATTGGGTATTTTCAGCAAAAGCCCCTGGGAAGCGGTGAAGGATGTGGTCAGGGCACCAGCGGACAAAGAGCCATGCACGGTTCCGGCAGCACCAGCTTCAGACTGCATCTGTTTGATTGCCAGCACCTGTCCAAAAATATTTTTTCTACCGGCCGAAGCCCAACTGTCTGCTATTTCGCCAAGGGGGCTTGAGGGGGTAATGGGGTAAATAGCTGCAACATCGCTCATTGCGTAGGCCACATGGGTTGCTGCGGTATTACCATCAATTGTCTGCATTTTGTGTTTCATGAAACCACCTTCTTTGAAAAATTAAAATCCATTGTCAAGTCTACAAATCTGTTTCAGCAATGAAAAATATCATAATATCCAACTGATATTGTGTCTCTTTAACAATCATCATTGTTGCTTAAGGTCTCAGTATATTCATCAGGTACCATGACCATTGGGAGAGGAAAAAAGCAACACAAAAATTAGTTTAATGCCTTTTTTTCTTTCAATTTGAATATATATTTTTATTCCGACCCTATTTATAATATATGAATACAAAAGTAAATAAAAATAATGGAACTTTAAAAATACCAATACCTCATATAAATTTTTATCTAAAAACATTTTCACATCAACAGCCATATATTAAAAACGTTGCCGATGTATATAATTTTATTAAATAATATTAAATGTTTTCTTCTAATAAAAAGAAAATATTTACAAATAAATATATGAATCAAAAACTACATATATACCTATATAATTATTGGTATTACCTTTTATTATTTTCATATAAAACGACTTCCAGCAAACGGCATATACGATGTATATATCTATTTCCAAGCAAATATTATACCGTATTTCATCAAATATCCGCCAGGGGTCGCCCATAAGGTCTGCCACTCTGAAAAGACTTTAGACTTGCGTTATTGATATTTTAGCTTAGCGCAACTCCATTATTAAGCAAAAGGCGGATTTTCGCCTGATATCGGTTATTTTCCGCCCGACGATATTAACAAAAGGGTTGGGTGTCCGCATGGGGGTGGGGTCATGGGAAACTTAAAAACAAACAGGACAACGAAAAACCGGATAAATAAATTTTCTGTCCGTTGCAGTAAACTTGCCCGATGTGTATATTAACCCGTTGCTCAAGATTTATTCTTTAAGGAACTTGAACATCGAGTGTTTATAACTGTTTTTCAAAAAGAATGGTATACTTTAAGAAACTATAACCAGCAATGAAAGATGCCAATTTTTTTATCTAATCGATTTTCGGAGTTGGCCGCCCCTTCTTATCAAAGCCGATCTCCAAAAAATTATCTATGAATGGAGTGTATATATGGGTTTACTATCGTCAAGCGTCTCTATATCCAGATACAGAGTGGAAGGAGATATAGAAGAACCTGTCCTTGAAACGGTCCGGAACGGGCTGACACGAAATGTTATCAGTCATATTGAAGATGAATATGCAGAAATATCCGTGGGATGGACACCAATGGAAAGTGCATTTGATCCTGATTTTGAAAAATTCACCTTCTCCTTTGGGACATATTTTATATTTTCTCTCAGGATCGATAAAAAAAGTGTTCCATCGAAAATAATTAAAAAATATGTATCCCTGGAAATTATAAAAAAATTAAAAGAAACACACCGTGATTTTCTTTCAAAAAACGAAAAAAAAGATATCAAGGATATGGTTACAGAAAAATTAATGCGCCAGATGCCGTCCACACCCAATATATATGATGTCATGTGGGATTACGAAAATGCCAGTGTTCTTTTTTTTTCCACCCAGAAGGCTGCCAACGAAGAACTTGAAACCCTGTTTAAAAAATCCTTTCAATTAACACTGATCCGTCTTTTTCCCTTTACGATGATTGAAGGATCATCCTTTCTGAAAAGTGATGAAAAAGATCTTGCTGCAAATTTAGCTTCCACTAAACTGTTGAGGTAAAAAATGTTTGATATCGCCGTATCGTACAATAAATACAAATTTCTTGGTGACGAATTTCTCACATGGGTTTGGTATCTTGTGGAAAAAAATATCAATCTTAAAACCATGGTTAACATGGAATACAATAAAATATCCCTGGAACTTGGTAACAGTATCGTACTTGAAAATTCGCTGGGAAATGAGTCCAGCGAAAAAATATCCATCAAAGGCGATGATGCGGGTCTTGAAGAGGGGACAACTGCATTAAGAAAAGGTGCTGTTGTAACGGATATGAATCTTATCCTCACAGTTGATGAAAACGAATGGAGATTTTCAATCAAAGGGGAAAGTATGAATATCACCAGTCTTAAAACCCCTGCCACAGGCAACATTGAAAGCCAAGATGACATAGAAGGTGCAGTTCTGGAAAAAATAGAACTTTATGCCATTCCCTTTAAAGTTATTGACACCCTTTTTGATAACTTTATTAAAAAAAGAGTCTCAGATCAATGGAAGGATATTGAAATCCCTGCCATGAGACAATGGATTGCACTGTAAGACAAGAGATGTTTATAAAGTGTTCATAAAAAAGGAGTTATGAACACTTTATGTAAACAGGTATAGAAACAACCTGTTATGAACAGATAAGAAACATTTATTTAAACATAGATATTGAGATATATTTATATAAAATTCAATGAATTATATATTCAACAAACTTATTAACACCCTTTATTATGAATTATTAAAAAAATGAATATTTAAAAAACGGAAGACATAAAAGCATTCCCACTTTTATTTTCCAGAGCTCAGTTAAAGATTAGAATCAGACGTGAGTGATTGGCACCATCGGAGATAATGCCACTTAATAGGGCAATTGGGTTCAGGCTTGGATTACGGATATTATCGATAGTCTTTTGGGTTAGCCCCGGCATTGCTCTTTAAAGCCAATACCCTGTTTTCGCAAAATCGGCAAAAAAACTTGAACATCGAGTTAAACACCTGTGTTTAAAGCGTCTGATAAAAAATATATTGAAAAAAATCAACAAGATGATATAATATTCCATTTGGATAAATGTATTGGATTTTGTGTGAAACTTTTACTTTGGGTATTAAAATGAAATTTTCAGCAGATAGAAAAACACTAAGTGGGGCGCTAGCCCGGGTCCAGGGTATAACAGGCCGTAAAACTAACCTGAGTATTACGTCGGATGTCCTTATCAGAGCAGAGGGATCGGAACTGATTATAACTGCCAACGACCTTGAAACTGTTTTTTGTGGTACCTATGAAGCTGATGTTGAATCAGAGGGCATGATTTCCATCAATTCAAAGAAAATTTTTGAAATAATAAAAGAGTATCCAGACACACAATTTCCTGTAAATGAAATAGAAAACAGGTGGGTTGAGATTGGAAAAGACAATATTCAATATCACATTGTTTCTTCAGACTGTGAAAACTTTCCGGAAACACCGATCATTGAAAATATTTCATTTGTTGAAGTCGATTCTATTCAATTTAAAAAAATGGTTGATGTGGCATCTGTTATTGGTTTTTCCCCGGATGAAAAACGAATTTATGTTCTAGGAACCCTGCTTGAAAAAATAACGGAAGAAGACGGAAATAAACTCAGAATGGTGTCAACGGATTCCAGGCGGCTTAACAGTATTGATATTCCTTATGCCGGCCAGTTCAATATCCCAGAAGATACCATTATAATTCCTAAAAAAGGCCTTTCAGAACTGTCAAAATTCATTGATAATACGGGTAGCATTCAGATCGGTGTAAAAGACAATCATTTCATTGCCAGAAAAGAAAATGAAATGGTGATGATAAAACTCCTTTCAGGGGATTATCCGGATTATAGACGTGTGTTAAATACCGAATCTTTTACCCCCATTGAAATTGACAGAAACATGTTTTTTCTGATGATGAAACGTATGTCCATCCTGGTTTCAGAGGATTATAAAAGTGTTATTTTTAATTTCATGGAAAACAAACTGGTGGTGACCATCACCAACCCGGAAATTGGTGAGTCCAAAGAAGAATTCCCCATATCATACAACGGAGAACCCTTTGAGAGCGCCTTTAATCCTAAATTCTTCATTGATGCAATCAACGTCATTAAAAATGACACTATAACCCTTCATGTCAAAGACAGTAGAAATCCCTGCGTGGTTCAGGGTAGTGATGATACGCAATTGATCTGTGCTATTATGGCAATGTCGGTCTGATAAACGGGATGATCATGGAAAAAAATAATTTGATACAAGATTACGGTGCTGAAAATATAAAAATCCTTGAAGGGCTTGAAGCCGTTCGCAAAAGACCTTCCATGTATATTGGTAATGTGGGAATGGAAGGTCTACATCATCTGGTATATGAGGTGGTTGACAACAGTATTGATGAAGCTATGGCTGGTCATTGTGATACCATTACCGTGCGTATTCATCCTAATATGCAGGTAAGCGTAGAAGATAATGGACGTGGTATCCCCGTTGGCATGCATGAGCAGGAACATATCCCCGCTGCTGAAGTAGTTATGACCAAACTTCATGCCGGTGGAAAATTTGATAAAGATTCCTACAAAGTTTCAGGCGGCCTCCACGGTGTGGGGATTTCCGTTGTAAATGCCCTTTCCGACAAGCTTGAAATGGAAGTATACAAAGATGGTAAAATTTATTTTCAGGAATATTCAAAGGGTGCCAAACAATGTGAGTTATCCATCATCGGTGATACGGATAAAAGGGGGACAAAAATAACCTTTTTTCCTGATTTTACCATAATGAACGAGAATGATTTTCAGTATGAAAAACTCTCCCGAAGACTTAGGGAGCTGGCTTTTTTAAACAGAGGCGTCCGCATTATTATTGAAGATGAACGTTCTGCAGACAAGGATGATTTCTGCTACGAAGGTGGCCTGGTTTCCTTTGTTGAATATCTTAATCGAAATAATACGCCCCTGCATCCTCCCATCCACATTGAAGGGGATAAAAATGATGTCCAGGTGGATGTTTCCATCCAGTACAACGAAACCTTTAAAGAAAAGCTGTATTCCTTTGCCAATAATATAAATACCATTGAAGGTGGTTTTCACCTTTCCGGTTTTAAAGGTGCACTTACACGAACATTGAACACCTATGCCACCTCTGGTAATCTTCCCAAAAATATGAAGAATATTAAAATTGGCGGAGATGATGTGCGAGAGGGCCTGACAGCCGTTATAAGTGTTAAAATCATGGACCCCCAGTTTGAAGGTCAAACAAAGACAAAACTGGGTAACAGCGATGTAAAGGGAATTGTGGAATCCCTGGTTAATGAAAAACTGGCTCTTTTCCTTGAAGAAAATCCGTCTGTTGCCAAAAAAATACTCATGAAAGCCGTGGATGCGGCCAGGGCCAGGGATGCCGCCAAGCGGGCTAGGGAACTTGCCAGGAAAAAAGGCACTTTGCTTGATTCTACTCTGCCGGGTAAACTGGCAGAATGTCAATTTGCCGATCCCAAGGAGCGGGAACTGTTTCTGGTGGAGGGAGACTCTGCAGGGGGCAGTGCCAAGCAGGGTCGTGATCGTCGATTCCAGGCCATTTTACCCCTTAAAGGTAAAATCCTCAACGTGGAAAAAGCCCGTTTTGACAAAATATTAAGAAGTGATGAAATAAAAAATGTGTTCACCGTTCTTGGTACGGGTGCTGGTAAAGAAGAGTATGACATTGAAAAACTTCGGTATCACAAGGTTGTTATCATGACCGATGCCGACGTGGATGGTTCACACATTAGAACTCTCTTGCTCACCTTTTTTTATAGACAGATGCCTGAACTTGTCACCAAGGGTTACCTTTACATTGCACAACCCCCCCTGTTTCGGGTGGGAAAAGGCAAAAGTGGCATCTACCTTAAAGATGAACCGGAATACAGGGATTATCTGGTAAAACGAATATGTGCCAATAAAGATGTCTACATCGATGGCCAGGAAACACCCCTTGAAGAGGAACAGTTATACGTATTTTTAAGGGAACTTGCAGAGTATCACAGTGCTGTAGAACGTCTTCAAAGAAGAGAATTTGATATAGAACTTCTGCATATTCTCATTAAAGAAGGCGTCAGTGACAAGTTTTTTCTGGAAGACAGGGAAAAAATGGACCAGCTTAAAAATATGCTGGAAACATCTCAATACGACACCGGAGACATTGAATTTAATGAGGTGTTTAATATCCATGAGATGGATATTCCAGGCAAAATAATCAATAACAATGAGGAATATTCCCAGAATATATCCAAGGCACTTCCCATCCGGGTAGGTAAAGAGCTTATCTCCACCATTGATTATAAAATCATGCTGAAAAAACAAGGAAACATTGAGCTCTTTGACTGTCCTCCCTTTCATGTATTTACAAAAGGTTCCACTGAAAATGGAAAGGATTTTTCAGATAAGCTTGAATTTTTCACCCACATGATGTCCGAAGCGAAAAAGGGAATAAATATACAGCGATACAAAGGTCTGGGGGAAATGAATCCAGATCAGCTGTGGGAAACCACTATGGATCCTGAAAAAAGGGTGATGCTCCAGGTAACGGTTGACGATGCCGAAAAAGCCGATGAAATTTTTTCTTTGCTCATGGGAGAAGAGGTGGAACCCCGGCGAAATTTTATCCAGACCAATGCCCTTGAGGTCTCTTCTCTGGATTATTAAGGGAATGGACGCGTTCCCATTTTTCTATTCGCAAGCTTCATAGCGATGGGGGTCAGACTGATGTCTATAACAAAAGTCTGCCCCCTTCCCGTTATATCTCAATATAAAAAAGCTTGAACATCGAGTAAAAGATCAATTCTTTTTGCTTTGGTATTGATCCATGTCTCCCAACGGAAGCTCATATCCATGTGCCTGGTAGAGGGCATTAATTTTTAACAGATCGCCTTTTAAATCGTCACTGGGAATAATCTGTCCCACCCAGCAGGTTTTCCTATTTTTATTGTCAAGAAACCAGCAGATGACAGGTACCTGGGCAGCCCTTGCAATATTCCAAAAACCCGTGCGTATCCGTCTGGTTTTTTTCCGGGTGCCCTCTGGTACCAGGGCAAGAACAAACTCATCATTTTTATGATATTCCTCGGCAATACTTGCCACAAATCCATGGGCTTTATTCCTGTGAACCGGAACACCTCCAAGATTTTTAAGAAGTATGGACATGGGCCAAAAAAACCAATCTGCTTTGACCAGCAATTTTGCATTGATGCGACAAATTTTTATATAGGTAAGTGCTCTTACCGTGTCCATGTTAGCGGTGTGAGGAAAACCGATTACCACGGATTTCTTGGCCCAGTAAGAAGGTAAACCATCATAGGTCCAGCCCATTAAGTGGTAAATTAATTTACCGCACATACTTAAAAAAGAACTCATAGAGGGATTATCCTTCATATTGTTTCATGTCTATTTCCTGCAATGCCTTTCTCATCTGACGTACTGCCTGTCGAAGACGTTCTTCATTTTCCACCAAGGCCAGACGTACATATCCTTCGCCTTCTTCACTGAACCCAACCCCTGGAGAAACTGCCACATTGGCTCGGTTCATCATTTCAATGGCAAATTGCATGGAACCCATTTTACGGTAGGGTTCGGGTATTTTAATCCAGGCAAACATACCGGCTCCAGGCCAGTCAACATCCCATCCCATGCGCTCCAGACCACTGCAAAGTGTGTCTCTCCTTGCCTGATACAAAGCCACCTGTTCTGGAATAACTTCATCGCAGTCCCGCAGGGCAATGATGCCGGCGATTTGAATGGCAGAGAAGATACCATAGTCAAAATAGCCTTTTATTTTACTCAGGCCTGCTATGATTTCAGGATTACCCACACAATAGCCCAATCGCCATCCGGCCATGTTGTAGGATTTGGAAAAAGAACCAAATTCAACCCCCACATCCCTTGCACCGGGTACTTCCAGAAAGCTTGGGGCCTTGTATCCGTCAAAGGTTATCTGGGAGTATGCAAAGTCATGGATAACCATGAAGTTAAATCGTTTGGCCAGGGCTACGATTTCTTTGAAAAGATTAATATCTCCAAGAGTTGCTGTGGGATTATGGGGATAATTAAGCATCAACACCTTGGGTGTGGGATAAAAAGATTCACAGATGGTCACGATGCGTTTTAAAAATGATTCCGGGGGAGACAGAGGCACCCGGACCACATTGGCCCCGGCAATGACGGCTGCATAAATATGAATGGGAAAAGCCGGTGCCGGAACCAGTACGGAATCCCCAGGCCCCAGAAGAGTTAGGCACAGGTGGGAAATACCTTCTTTGGAACCAATGGTCATCAGGGTTTCTTTATCCGCATCAATGTCAACATTATAATGACGTTTATAGTAAAGAGAAATTTCCCGTTTCAGATTTTTCATGCCCGAAGACACCGGATAACGATGGGTTTTCGGATCCCTAGCCACTTCAATAAGCTTTTCAATGACATTGTCAGGGGTGGGGTCAACGGGATTGCCCATACCTAGATCAATAACATCATCTCCTCGACGTCTTTTTTCCATTTTTATCTGATTAATCATGCCAAACAGATAGGGTGGCAGTTGGTCCATACGACTGGCAAATCGTATAATATTATTTTTTTCCATTAAAAAGACTCCTGTAATTTCAAGTAAATAAACTGTAAAATTGTATTGCTTTAACACACCGTCCTGAAAAATCCACAATAATTTTATCAGCCCAATGCCACATCCAGTGTCATCATGATGGCAAATCCCACCATGACACCAATGGTGGCCGCATCACTGTGGGTATCGGATTTTCCTTCCGGTATCAACTCTTCGGCCACCACATAAATCATGGCACCGGCGGCAAAGGCAAGTGCATAGGGTAAAACAGGGCGCATGAAAATAACTGTGGCAGCACCCACAACACCTGCAATGGGTTCCACCACACCAGACATCTGTCCATAAAAAAAGGCTCGGGATTTGCTTAATCCTTCCCGTCTGAGTGGAACAGACACCGCTGCCCCTTCAGGTAAATTTTGAATTCCAATACCAATGGCTAATGCTATAGCTCCCACCAGAGTGGCAGAGGGAAGTCCTGCTGCTGCCGCCCCGAAGGCAACTCCCACGGCAAGCCCTTCGGGTATATTGTGCAAGGTAATGGCAAGTACCAGAAGTACGCTTCTCTGCCAACTGGTTTTGATACCCTCGGCATTTTCCATTTTCATACCCATGTGAAGATGGGGCAGGGTTTTATCCACAGCCCATAGAAAAAATCCACCGGATAAGAATCCTATAAGCGGCGGAACCCATGGAACCATATCCATGGATTCAGCCAAATCAATGGAGGGGGCTAAAAGAGACCAGAAACTGGCGGCAATCATCACCCCTGATGCAAATCCCAACATACTATTGAATAGGTTTTTTTTAATGTTGGTGAAAAAGAAAACCATGGCAGCACCCAATGCTGTCAATGCCCAGGTAAAACAGGTTCCTAGAAATGCCTGTGTAACGGGTCCCATTTGTTGAAACCATTCCATTGATATTCTCCTTTATTTTTTGAGGGGTGGTTAAAACATATCTAGCTATATAGGTAAGGGGCAATGGTTTTGGCCTACCCGATGTTACGGGTAAACCATGTGGTGACCAAATCCAAGTTTGTCATGAATGGACGGTGTTTTCAATATTAACCTTAAACTCAAAAGGTTTTGTTATCCGAATTGTGTATTTGCAAAAACGAAGTCAGGCTATAAATAAAGATGAATTTGTTTTTTATGGGTATGTATATTTTTTTATATATATTCTTTTATTTAATAATAAATAATAAGCAATGTCTAAAATTCTATTAAGATTGTATATTACTGTAATATAAGCATATTATTCTATATTGGGTGTTTAAAACAATGCTTATATAAATGTTTATAAGCCATACTTTTTGTATGGGTTTAAAAAAAATGTTCATAATATGCCTTTTATAAACATTTTATAGACACCATTAATTTGATAACTCAAGTGTTGATATTTATGCATTCATGAGTTGTCCAGATTGTGTTTTTATCAAGTGGTTATGTTTCAATGCAAATTTTAATAAAAGTTTTACCCTTCTCTGATTAAGTGTTGAACCGAGAAAATGCGAATGCACCCCTCAGACTTGCCTTATTATTATTTTTGCTATAGTTTGATGAATGCTGAAAAAAATTGTATGATAAATAATAAATGAATCGGAGATAAGATATTGAAACCCCAGGAAATAGAAGACTTAAGTTTTAAAATGATAGACAAAGAGGCTGGTGCCCATGGATTTGATGAAAAGCATTGGCAGGTGGTCAGACGAATGGTGCATACCTCTGCGGATTTTGAATATATAAAAACGGTCCATTTTCATCAGGACGCGCTCCTGTCAGGAATAACAGCAATTCAAAATGGCTGTACCATCTTTACGGATACCAATATGGCCCGGGTGGGTATTCGAAAGGGTGAAATTTTAGGGTTTGGCGGTGAAGTGAAGTGTATGATTGCCGATGAAGATGTGGCAAAAACAGCAAAGGAAAAGGGCGTAACCCGGGCACTGGCCGCCGTGGATAAAGCCTGTGAAAAAATGGACGGTGCCATATATGTGGTGGGAAATGCTCCTACAGCCCTTTTGCGTCTCATTGAACTTATAAGGAAAAATAAGATAAAGCCAGCTCTTATTGTGGGGTTGCCCGTGGGATTTGTTAATGCGGCAGAATCCAAAGCGGATCTGATGATCCTGGATTTTCCACATATTTCCAACAGGGGACGAAAAGGTGGCTCCAATGTGGCCGCCAGCATCATCAATGCCATGGCTATCATGGCGGCAAAAAAATAGGACAGACCATGAAAGGATTTGTCATAGCAGGTACAGGCAGCGGCAGTGGAAAAACCACAGCAGCCCTTGGTATCATGGCCTGGCTGGCCGGTATGGGACATCGTGTGGCCCCTTTTAAAGTGGGACCTGATTTCATTGATCCCGGACATCACACCGCTTTGACCGGAATTCCCAGTCGAAATCTTGATTCCTGGATGCTCACAAGAGAAATGAACCAGCGTATTTTTGCCCGGGGATGTCAGGGGCGGGACATGGCCGTGGTGGAAGGCGTCATGGGGCTTTTTGACGGATATAGCGGGGTTTCAGAGGCAGGGTCTACGGCCCAGATGGTCAAATGGCTGAAACTTCCGGTGGTGCTGCTTGTGGATGCCAGGAGCATGGCAAGAAGTGCTGCTGCCATTGTCAAGGGATTTGAAGATTTCGATGCGGATCTTGAATTTGCCGGGGTTATATTCAGTAAAACTGGTAGTGACCGTCATTATCAATACCTGAAGGAGGCGGTGGAAGATAAATGCCGTATGAAGTGTCTGGGACATATTCCCCGCAATGAACATCTGGTGATGCCGGAACGGCACCTGGGGCTGGTTACCTCCGATGAGCATATGCTTTCATCCGGTATGATGAATACCCTTGTTGGACTGATTGACGAACACACCTTTTTGAATAGCATGCTTTTAACCCTTCCCGATATCAATATAAATAGTAAACTACTTGATGGAAGTAGGGTTTCTGATATTTCAATATCAGGTAAACCTGATCATTCATATCAGTTAAAAGAAGATTTTTTATCCGGGGAAAAAACAGACAGTATCAAATCGGTCAAAATTGCCGTAGCAAGGGATAAGGCTTTTTGTTTTTATTATCCGGAAAACCTTGAATTCCTGTCAGATGCGGGAGCCGAGCTTGTTTTCTTTTCCCCCATTGAAGATGCTGTGTTACCCAAAGATATTCAGGGTATTTACCTGGGGGGTGGATATCCCGAATTGTTTGCACAGGAGTTGTCTCAAAATAAAACTCTTACCAGACAGATCAGGGATAAAAGTGATAGGGGAATGCCTGTTTACGGTGAATGTGGTGGTTTCATGTATCTTTGCTCTCATATTATCGGCATGGACGGATTAACTAAATATCCCATGGCCGGATGTTTTCCATTTACTGCGGTAATGTCTAAAAAAATGAGATCTCTTGGATATAGAGAGATAAGCCTGGTTTCGGATTGTCCCGTGGGAAATAAAGGCGATGTGTTAAGGGGGCATGAATTTCATTACTCTTCCCTGGAAGATGGAAGCCTTGCGTGTGAGGGCATGCATGGCATTTACAGGGCATCTGCCAGGGCTGGCAGTGAAGTTCTGCTGGAGGGATATCAAAAAGGCAATACCCTTGGCAGCTATATGCACATTCATTTTGGCAGCCATCCGGGGGCTGCAAAGTCCTTTGTTGCATCATGTCGTAAGTTTCAGGCTAAAACAGAGGAACAGGCAGGATGACACAAAATAAAACATTAAAGGGTGGATTTACCACGGGTGCCTGTGCGGCTGCTGCCACCAGAGCGGCCCTTCATTGCCTGGTGTTTGATGAATATATTGATGTTGTCAATATCCCAAGCCTTACCCATGAATCCATCCGTATTCCTGTACATCTTTTAAACAGATTGTCGAAAAATAGAGTGGAATGTGTGGTAATTAAGGATGCCGGTGACGACCCAGATGTCACTCATAAGGCGGAAATTGGTGCCAGGGTGGAATGGTGTATATCCGGATCGGTCAAAAATATCGATATTGCCTGGAAAGATATTGAAATTGAAATTTGTGGTGGACAGGGAGTGGGAACGGTGACAAAACCCGGTCTTGAGGTCATGCCTGGAAACCCAGCCATCAATTCCGGGCCTGTAAAGATGATTCGTCAGGCCGTTCACCACGTTTTGGAAGAGTTCATGGAAGTTTGTTCAAGTCGGAAAAATACCATGAAAAAGGCTTCCATGCTAGGCAAAGATATCTGTGTAAGGGAGGTGCCGGAGAAGATCATTGTAGAAATATTTGTGCCGGAAGGTGAGGCCCTGGCACAAAAAACCCTCAATGCACGTTTGGGTATCCTGGGGGGCATTTCCATTCTTGGTACCACCGGGATTGTAAAACCCATGTCCCATGATGCTTATATTGCCACCATTAAATCCGGGATTTCCGTTGCCCAGGCCATGGGGGATGATACCCTTGTGTTTACCACCGGCAGAAGAAGTGAACGTTTTGCCATGAGTCTGTTTCCCCATTTCAGAGAAGAGGCTTTTATCCAGACAGGGGATTTTTTTATGGCTTCCCTTGAAGCGGCAGCTGCATCCACCACGAAAAGGGTTATTATCACTGTTTTTTTTGGAAAAGCTGTTAAAATGGCCATGGGGTTTCCCCATACCCATGCTGCAAAATCAGAATTGACCCTGCAGCGTCTGGCCATGTGGGCAACTGATATTACCGGAGACAGAGGGTTGAGTAGAAATATAGAATCATCCAACACGGCTCGCCATGCGTTCAGCTATATTCATCCTGATTTTCCGGACCTTATATCTCATGTGGGACACATGATTATTAAATCTGCAGAAAAATTTTCCCATGGAAAAATAAAAATTGATGCGGTTATTTTTGATTTTGAAGGCAAGCGGGTATTTGATTCCATGGTAGGATGCCGATCCCCGGAATTTTCCGGGGGTACAATATAAATGGCTGTCAATATCTCCCTTTTCATTGAACGATTAAAAAACGAAATTCGTGATTATAAGGTCCCGGTGGTGGATCTCATCGGCGTTCAGACAAAGGACCCTTTTAAAATATTGGTGGCCACCATTTTATCTGCCCGCACCAAGGATGAAACCACGGCCGCAGCGGCTGAAAGATTATTTCAGGTGGCGCCGGACACGGCGGGTCTTGCAAAATTATCCCAGGACGAAATTAAACAAAGGATATATCCCGTAGGTTTTTATAAATCCAAGGCGGGATATCTTGCAAAACTTCCCCAGGCCATGGAAAATTTCAACGGCAGGGTACCGGACACCATTGATGAACTGGTGACCCTACCCGGGGTGGGACGAAAAACCGCAAATCTGGTCATGAGCGTGGCCTTTGACAAGGATGCCATCTGTGTGGACACCCATGTTCACCGCATGATGAACATCTGGGGATATGTCAAAACAAACACTCCCCTGGAAACAGAAATGGCCCTGAGAAAAAAATTGCCCAGGAAACACTGGAAAGAGGTAAACGCGGTGCTGGTGGCCTTTGGTCAGGGGACCTGCCGGCCGGTGTCTCCCCATTGTGATAGGTGCGTAATTGGAGATCTTTGTCCTAAAAAGGGAGTGAAACCCCGGAAGATAAAAAAAACACAGGCTTGAAGGTCCGGTTAGTTACAACAATATGCCGGGCTTACAGGGTCGGAGCATATCCCTTAAATTCCCCGCTGCAGCACCTTGATGCAGTGATCAAGCTCTTCCTGATCTCCGGTATGCTTGGCGGTATTATCTGATAGCTTAATGGCCTTGTGCCACGCCTTGTCCGGGGCGGTTCTGCATTTTGCAAGTTTGATGACAATGTTTAGAGGAGTAACCCCCACATCATTGGTGAGATTGGTTCCTATGCCATAGGAATCATTGATTCTACCCACACATTTTTTATGAATGTGCACGGCTTTCTCAATATCCAGACCATCTGAGAAAACAATGGTTTTGGTGATGGGATTTATGTGCAGTTTTTTGTAGTGGTTGACAACTTTTTCTATGTATTCAAAGGGGTCTCCGGAGTCGTGGCGGACACCGTCAAAAAGTTTGGCATGCATGGTATCAAAGGTGGAGAGAAAGACGTCCGTGGTAAAAGTGTCGGTGAGGGCAATCCCAAGGTGACCGTGGAAGGCACTGGTCCAGGCATCCACACCCGTGGAATTTGCCATGCGGTAGCCATTCAGTACGGCATGGAACATGAACCATTCATGGGCCAGGGTACCGATGGGCTTGATATTGAAATACTGGGCCAGGTGTACATTGCTGGTTCCAATAAGGGTATTGCCTTCAACCCCCAGCATATCCCGAATCAGGCTTTTATGGGCCGAAGAGGAAAATCGTCTCCTTGTTCCAAAATCGGCAAATTTAATACCATTCCGGCTTAATACCCGTGTTTTGTTTAAATTAATGGCCGTTTGTTTTGCATTGGAGAGGGGTTCTGCATGGGTGAGGACAAAATAAAGTTCACTGATCATCGCCATCAAGGGCACTTCCCACAAAATGGTTCGGTACCAGGGGCCCTTTATGGTGAGATTTAAGTCTCCCCCTTGCTGCTCAATGTGCACTTCTGCTGGATCAAAAGTGTAATGCTCCAGAAAATCAAGATATACCGGGGTCATGAAATAACAGGTTTCAGCAAGATAGTTTTTTTCTTCAGGAGTTAACTTGAATGTTGCCATACGGTTCACTTCTATCTGCAGTTTTTCTGCGAATCCTTTGGGAAAGGGGGTGTTGCTCCTGTTTATAAATATATACTCAACATCCACCCGGGGATACAGCATGTGTACGGCCTGTTGCATGGTGAATTTGTATAGATCATTGTCAAGAATACTCTGAATCATCTGCCTTCACTTTCCTTAAATATAACAATATGTTGTTATTAAGCTCGTATTTGTTCGTTTTTTAAACATATAACAGATGCTGTATTTTTTCAATTTTTAAGGTCTGGTCCCTGTTGCTGTGTTCTAAAAAAAAGATCCGGTTAATTTTCTAATTTCATCGGCTATTTCATTTTGGTTAAGGCCAGCACCGATTATTGTAATTTCTGCATATTTTTCATAAAGTTCTTGTCGCTCGTTAAAAAGCTCCATGAATGTCTGACTGGGAGCTTTGGCAATTCCCCGGGTTTCATAGTTGTGGATGCGTCTTTTAAGCTCTTCAATGTCTACCTTTAAAAAAACAATGCGTGAAATTTTACGGAGCAGCTCCATGGCGCTGGGACTGTATGCCACACTGCCGCCTGTGGCTATGATATGTTTTTGAACATTTAGTTTCAGGATCTCTTTTTCTTCAATATTTCTAAGTGTTAAATGATCAGATTCATCCAGAATTTGTTGTAAAGTCTTCTGTTGATTGATCTGGATTAGCACATCGGTGTCTATGAATCCAAAGCCCATGTCCTTGGCCAGAATTATGCCCACAGTACTTTTTCCAGCACCGGGCATGCCGATGAGTGTAAGGTTGCTCTTCATATTTATAAATTCCTTTACATTACTTGATAATTGAGGTCTTTCTGGGCCTGACTTATCCCATGGGTGCTAGATTGTTGTGACTAGGGCCAATTCCACTATGCACCATTTTGGAATATTTTTGAATATTTTGCAAATAGATTGACTGTTTGAAAGGGCGTGGTTATACAAAGCAGAGTTTGGATGAACACATTAATGGGGTGGCCAGACATTTAACTTAGCAACTCAGATATTTACCATAATTATTTGCTGTAAAACAGGAATTTGGGACTATTCAAATGGAAAAAAACAATATTATCCACGTAATAGGGTGCGGTGTTCTTGCGCCGGATATTAATCATATTGCCCGGGAAAAAGGCCTGCATTTAAAGACTAATTTCTTGCCTGGTGGGCTGCACAGCACCCCGGATATACTGCGTATACGACTTCAGGAAGCCATTGATCAGGCGGCAACGGATCCCCAATGCTGTCGGATTGTGGTGGGCTACGGACTTTGTGGCAGGGGTACCATTGGAATTCGTGCACCACGGGTCCCCCTTATTTTTCCCCGGGTACACGACTGTATTGCTCTTTTCATGGGCAGTGATAGTGCCTACAGGAAAGAATTTGAAAAATATCCCGGTACTTTTTACATTTCCGCTGGATGGTACAGGGAAAAAGAAGCGCCAAGAGAAAAGGAACCTGAAAAAATATGGGTGGGAGCCGAGTCCATGGGATGTCGGGAATTAAGAGATAAATACGGCGAAGAAGGTGGGGGCAGAATCATTGATTTTTTCAGTTCTTGGCACCACAATTACCAGCGGGCCGCCTTTATAGACACCGGTATTGGCACAGAGAAAAAAAGTGCGGAACATGCCCTTAAAATGGCGGAAAAATACAATTGGAAATATGAATCTATTCCCGGGAATTTGTCTTTACTCACCCGGTTGTTGACCCAGGAGGTTTCAGATAAAGAGATTGTGGTTATTCCTCCGGGACATGTTACCATATTTTCCGCTCTGGAAAATGGTTTGGATTCTGCACCGGAAAGTGACAACACACTTCCTGGTAAAAACAAGCCAAGACATTTGGTGTTTGATAAGGAAGATAATAAAAGCCTTTCCATCACCCATGGTCTGGGCATTGATGCCGGGGGTACTTACACCGATGCTGCCGTGTACGATTTTAATGCCAGAAAAATTATTGATAAACATAAAGCTTTGACCACTAAATGGGATTTTTCCATCGGTATTGACGAAGTCCTGTCCGGCATTGATGCCGAGGTTCTTGCCCGGGTGGAACTTGTATCTGTGTCCACCACCCTTGCCACCAATGCCATTGTGGAAGGAGAAGGGCAAAAAACCGGCCTGATTCTGATGATCAACGGTGGTCATATGGCAGACGATTTGATTTCCCATACCCCCAGATGCAATGTCAAAGGACAGATTAATATAAGTGGCGTTGAAGTGGAGCCTGTGGATGAAGAGGAAATTCGCAAAAATGTAAGAAAAATGGTGGACCGGGACGGTGTAACCGCTTTTGCCGTATCGGGATTTGCCGGTGCGGTGAATCCGGCCCATGAGCTGGTGGTTAAACGTATTGTCGAAGAGGAAACAGGTATGGTGGCCTGTTGTGGTCATGAACTTTCCGATCTTTTAAATTTTGTGGTTCGCGCCCAGACAGCCGTACTCAATGCCCGCATTATTCCCCGTATGATTAAATTTTTCCGGGAACTGGAATTTGTGCTGAAAAAAAGAGGCATCCATGCACCGGTGATGGTGGTAAAGGGCGACGGTACCCTGATGTCTGCGGAGATGGCAGCCCAGAGGCCCGTGGAAACCGTATTATCAGGCCCTGCGGCCAGCGTGGCAGGTGCCCGACTTTTAACCGGCCTGGAAGAGGCCATGGTGGTGGATATGGGTGGTACCACCACGGACACTGCAGATATTTGTCAGGGGGTTGTGTCGGTGTGTGAACAGGGAGCCAATGTGGGGGGCTTTGTCACCCATGTAAAGGCTTTGGACATGCGCACGGTGGGCCTTGGAGGGGATAGCCTGATTCGATGGCACCATAATGAATTTATCATGGGGCCCCGCCGAGTGGGTCCCATGGTGTGGGCCAATGCCGCCCATCCCCTGGGGGTTAGAGCTGCGATTAAATACATGGAAGCCCATCAGCTGTCCCGGGTATCGCAGACATTGCTTGTGGCCATGGAAGGACAATTTGCCTTTGAGCCCACCCCCACTGAACAAAAAATCTATGACCTTCTCCGCAAGCGTCCCCACGCACCAGAGGAACTCCTGCCACATCTTGGCATGCTTGCAATACAATTTCTACCTCTGGAGCGCTTGGAGGAAAGTGGTCTGGTGCAAAGATGTGGATTAACCCCCACGGATCTTCTGCATGTCACCGGGGAGTTTGCCAGGTGGGATGCAGCCCCGGCCAGGGATATGGTGAACCTTATGGCCCTTTTTGCAAAGAAATCTCAAAAAGAGTTGATGGACACGCTTTTTGAACACATGGAAATAGCCCTGGCTCTGGAGCTTTTAAAAAAGCAGATGGCCCGGGATTTTGCCATTGATGACATGGAAAAAACACCGGTATTTCAACAGTTGATGCAACAAATTGTAAAACCGGAAAACAACCGATACACCATTAATGCCACCTTGAATCATCCGGTCATTGGCATTGGTGCGCCGGTGCATTATTTTTTACCCCAGGCCGGAAAAAGGCTCAATGCACAGGTCATTATCCCGGAAGATGCCGATGTGGCCAATGCTGTGGGTGCCATCACCAGCCATATTCTTATCCGCAGAAAAATTTCCATTAAGACCAACAGTCTTGGAAGATTTGTGGTGGAAGGGGTGACAGGTGCCCAGCAGTTCATGAGTATTGACAAGGCAGAAGAATGGGCGTTGGCATATCTTAAGGATCAGGTCCAGGAACTTGGACGAAGTGCCGGTACCAGTCGTAAAACCGTAGCAGTGGATATAAATGACAGGGTTGTGAATACCGGTGGTGGGATTCCGCTGTTTCTGGGACGCACCATTGTCGCAACTTTATCGGGAAGCCCGGACAGGGTGCTTTGTGCGGTCAATGAATAAATTTATTTTAAAGGTTGTATTGTCGGTTTTTGTTTGTTGTTTTTGCCTGGCAGCTATGGCTGTTTCCCAGGAAAAAGATAATTTCATTTCCCATGAATCGCGGTTTGGAAATGCCCGGTTCATGGGATATCTGTCGGACAATAATATCAGCGAATCCTCTGGGATGGCAGCATCACGCAGGACAAAGGATCTTTTCTGGACCCATAATGATGGTGGTAACCCGGCGGTTATTTATGCCCTTTGGGAAAATGGTACTGTCCTTGGCCAGGTGCGCCTGACCCAGGCAAAAAACATTGACTGGGAAGATATGGCATCCTTTACATGGAAGAATAGACACTTTCTTTTGATTGCCGATGTGGGGGATAACCGTTCAAAACGAGAAAAATGTACCCTTTATATTATAGAAGAACCATCACTGATCGATATAAAGGGGCAAAATACTGGAATTAAAACCCGTTGGCAGATTGATTTTATATATGAAGACGGCCCCCGGGATTGTGAAGCAGTGGCCGTGGATGTCAGTACCGGTAATTGTATGTTGTTAAGTAAACGGGATGATCCGCCAAGGCTTTACCGTCTTAAACTTCTTCCCGCACCGGATCAATCCCCTGCGGTGGCAATCAAGACAGCCATTGTGTCCTCAATTCCCCCTCCCGGTCTGGAAGATCTACTTCAGCCCTATGGTGGAAACAGATCACAGCCAACGGCCATGGATATGACATCCGATGGACATACCCTGATTATACTGAGCTATAAAAATGCCTATCTTTATTCAAAAAATATTCATCAGACCTGGGCTTCCCGCATGGAAGAAGCTCCTGCAATCATTTATCTTCCACCGGTGGGGTTTAACTCACTGATTCAAAGAGAGGGGCTTTGTTTCAGTTCCGACGGCATGTCTTTGTATCTGACTTCTGAAAAATTGCCCACACCTCTGTTTCGGCTGGACAGGGTTTTAACAGTTCCTTCGCCAAATTAAAAACAGAGTTGTTAATCCTAAATATCAATATATTATGCTGTATTTTTGAGTTTGAATTAGCATGGGCGCATTCCCATAAGTACAATATAGAAACTGTTATTTGGATTAAAATAAAATTGGCGAAGGTATTATTTAAGTAATTGTTTTTTTAGTTTTGATAAAAGACTCTTTTTAATGGAGACAGTGAGATAAAGATCCCCTGTTTCTCCGGTGACAGTATCTTTGTTACCCAGCCCTTTTAATCTTATTTTTCGACCCTCCTGTATATTTTTCGGTATTTTTACAATGAGTTTCTTATCCTGTTTGCTGTGATAATAGGCATATGGGCCACCTTTTGTGGCATGCTGTTCTGATAAAAAAATAGTCTCATGGATGTCTTTGCCCATGTCCGGGGGATTTAAGGCATTGGCAATGACATTATTTAACAGGGTTCTGCCAATACCCTTCAGAAACCCGCCGCCACCGGTGGCCTTTGCTTTTCCATTGGGAAAGCCAAAGGTACCGAACATGAACATACCTCCCCCGTGCATTTTTCCGTATTTAAAAATTTCCTGAAATCCCCGAAGGCCAAAACTGTCGGATATTTCCTGAAAAATTTTTTCAATGTCTGATTCGCGCAGGATATCTTCATATGTATGTGTCTGCCTGAATCTGCCAGCGGCATCATCTCCGAAGCGTTCCCTCAGCTGATCATAATTTTGTCTTTTTTCAGGATTTGACAAAACGGCGTAGGCCTCGTTAAGCTGTGCCATTTTTTCTGCAGCCTGCGCATCATCGGGATTTCTGTCTGGATGCACTTTGATGGCAAGTTTTTTGTAGGCCTGTTTTATCTGGGCGGTGTCGGCCTGGCGGCTGACACCAAGGATGTTGTAATAATCAATGGTTGTCATAATATTTTTTTTGTAAAAATCTCTTATTCAATGGCGTTACGAAGTTTTGGCGAACAGATGATAATAGATATCCGCCACGTAAACCACACCGATGGGTCGGTTGTTCTCCAGCACCGGCAGGCGATGATAATTATTTTTAATCATTCGATCCAGAATCACAATGATATGATCATCCGGTGAGGCCCCGGTGATCACATTGCTCATGAGCTGACTTACTTTTTTTGCCTTGAGTTCATTAATTAATTTGGCCAGTTGGGGTTCCTCCCACACCAGCTCATCGCCGTTGATGCCAAAATTAAGAAATGAGGGTCGCAGATGATAAAGGATGTCAAACATGGTTATCACCCCGGCCAGGCGGTTGTATTCATCAATAACCATAAGGCTGTTGGTTTTATCCCCTGTTTCCCTCACCTGGCCATGGGTAATTTTTTCAATGGCCTGTGCAATGGTTGCATCTTTGTGGATCATATCAAACGAGGTTACCATGATATCCCTGGCCTTGAGTGTCATAATGAACTCCTTATTCTTTATAGTTTGATGATGGGGTGAAGTGGGCAGGCGGATATTTCATGAATATTATTTATGAAATACTCTTTGTTTAAAAATTGCCTGTTGTTCACATGATGGCTGGGGTCATGGTAAATAAAAAATATATTAAAATCAAGAAAGATCGGTTTCTATTTATGGAATGAATACCTTTGAAGAATACTGGGTTTTACATCGGCCTTTTTTAATGGATGTTGTGGCACCTTTCCACTCCACGGAGAGCATCAGCTGTTTTTAATGACATAGATATATAATTCCCTGGGGCCGTGGGCACCGTGGATCATGGTGGCTTCAATGTCTGCGGTTTTGCTGGGGCCGGAGATGAGGGTCAGATTTCGGTCTGGACCCCGCAGGGCAGGATCTTCATCCCATTGTAAAATAGTGTGGAGTTCTTTTATGTCCTTAATGAGCTGGGATGCCTTTATAACAGCCACATGAATGGATGGAAGAAGGCTTGCGCTGCGTGATTGTCCTCTGCGGGCGGTGATAACCAAGGTGGCGGTACTGGCTATACAGAAATCTGCTGATGTTATTCCTATGAGGGCACTGGATGCGTGAATATGCATTTCCTGCCGTTGTTCCGGAGATGGTCCATTTTCTTGTTCACACCATTCCCGGTGACAGGCAATGTCCGTGTTTTTTAATGAATTTTCAAGGCACAGGGCATCCACCAGGGGGTGTGCCCATGCCACAAGGCTGGCGTTTTGACTCCATTCCGGAGGTTTTGATCGGGCCATATTCGCAATGGAATGGGCTGCGTCTTCAACGGTGTTGCATTGGATGACACCAATATTAAGGGGGGCAGCTGCAGTTTTTAACTGTTCAATCAGTTCCGCAGTTTCCTTAACGGTGCGGTTGAGTCTTTTGCTGCCCATTGAGTTGCCGGTATGGTGTTTTGTCTCTTCCGGGGGAAGATGAGTGGGAATTTCGTGGGGGTGTTTTTTGCCCAGGGCCTGCCTTATCCGTGAAAGAAATTGCGATTCGTTATTCAAAGGCTCAGTGACGATGCTCATGGCAGCCTCCCTTTTTTTCTGGTGTACAATTTTCCTGCATTTTTATTGTTTTGCCTGGAGTTGGGTATGAACAGGGGTTTTTCTGATGATTGAAGCTGGTTACAAAACTTTTTCCCGTGATTCGTCCCACCCCTTTGTTGTTGCGAAATCCCTGCAAAGGTGGCGGTATGGTTCCTGGAAAAAACTGTGCGTCGGGGAACAGGGGTGCAAGTCTACCTGCCAGAGTCAAGAACCATTTAAAAAAGAGGCGATGGCGGTTGGCCAGAGACCATATCACCATCGTTAATTTGTCCATGTAACTGTCTGGCTTTACCTGCCATTGGGGGTCTCCATCTGCCAGTTTTCTCCTGAGTTCCAGGAGCATCCTGGGAATTTCCATCTGCACCGGGCAGGCTTGTTCGCATGCCCCGCAAAGGGTTTCCCCACGGCACAGGTCGCTGTATTTATTGATTCCGAAAAGAAGGGGGCTGATGACGGCACCAATGGGGCCGGGGTAGGGGGATCCATAGGAATGGCCGCCAATTTTGCCATACACCGGACAGGCGTTGAGGCAGGCACCGCATCGTAGACAATTTAAGATGGGCCTGAAGGTGGTGTCTGCCAGAATTTTTGATCGGCCATTGTCAAGGATGATCAAGTGAAAATTTTCGGGACCATCATTGTGTTCCTTTTTACGGGGACCGCCGATGTAACTCATGTAGGTGGCCATTTTCTGCACGGCGGCAGCCCTTGTTAAAAGCGCCAGGAGAAGTTCATGGTCGGTGAGCCGGGCTGTGATGCGTTCCATACCCATGAATGCCACATGCACCCGGGGCAGGGTGGTTGCCATGCGGATGTTACCCTCATTTGACACTGTGGTGATGTGACCGGTTTCGGCACAGGCCATGTTGCAGCTAGATATCCCCATGTCTGCTGCCAGAAATTTTTTTCTCAGGGCTTTTCTGGCCGCCAGGGTCAGTGTGCCCGGGTCATCAGTGTAGTCAATGCCCAGTTTATCTGCAAACAGTCGGCCTATTTCTTCTTTGGATTTATGGATGGCCGGGGCAATTATGTGGGAGGGTTTTTCACCGGCAAGCTGGATGATATACTCCCCAAGATCCGTTTCAACGGTTTCAATGCCGGCATTTTCCATGGCATGGTTGAGCCCGATTTCTTCGGTAACCATGGATTTACCCTTTACCGCAAGCTTCACCCCGTTTTCTTTTGCCACCCGGATGCAGTGGTCACAGGCTGCCTTGGCATCTTCTGCAAAATACACATGGCCGCCGTTGTTTCTTATTTTCTGTGCCAGGGCTGCCAGATGCACATCCAGATGTTGAATGGTTTCTTGTCTGAGTTCTTTGCCCTGTTTTCTTGCATTTCTTCCTCCTGGTAGCTGGTCCAGGGCCGGACCGGCATTTTTTCCGATGAGTTCCTGTATGTTGGCAATGGAGCCCTGGAGTCGGAGATTGTTAATGGCATCCGATGCCATTTGTCTGTAAGTCAATGGGGATTTTTCAGTCATGACAGTCTCCTGCCAGAAGTTGTGCAATGTGCAGGCAACGGATGGATGGGTTCATTTCGTGGAGAATTCCTTCAATATTCATAAGGCATCCCACATCCGAAGATACCACAGCATCTGCACCGGTTTCCACAATGCGCATGGCTTTGTCCCGGGCCAGGGATTGGGATATTTCGGGATATTTTACTGAAAACAGACCACCAAACCCGCAGCATTTATCCGAAGGGGTCATTTCTTTGAAGGTTAAGCCCTTTATGTTTTGAATCAACTGACGGGGCGCTTCGGTGATGCCAAGGCCCCGGTGCATGTGGCAGGCATCATGGTAGGTTATTGTGCCGTTGAAACGTGCACCCACATCGGTGATGTTCAGCCGGTTCACCAGAAATTCTGTAAACTCAAAGGTTTTTGCCGCAACCTGTATGGCACGGGCATGCCAGGAGGAGTCATCTTTAAATAAAATAGGATAATGGTGCCGGACCATGTGCACACAGGATCCTGAAGGGGAAACAATAGCTTTGCTGTTTTCAAATACCTCAATAAAATGGCGTGCCACCCGCCTTGCTTCTTTTTGATATCCAGCGTTGAATGCTGGTTGGCCACAGCAGGTCTGATCCGGGGGGCAGTCAATATTAATGCCGCATTTGTTTAAAATGGCGGTAACGGCATGCCCTGCCCCGGGGTACGTGGTGTCCACAAGGCAGGTTGCAAAAAGTGATACTGTGAAAGGGTAATTCATATAGATGTCCATATCTGAATTAATTCGTTGTTATCACAATGGGTTGTATGTCTGTTTCCAGGTCTGTTTCTTTTTCGGGCAGATTCAGGCTTATCATGGTTTCATTATCCCAGACCTCTTTGATCATTGCTACCTGTTTAAGAAACTCCTCTTTATTGGATTTTTCAAGGGCATTTCCAGTGGGCAGGTCCATTTTGCTGTAATCGACATATTTGCCGTTCTTTTTAAATCTTAAATCCAGGTGGGGGCCTGTGGCATAGCCTGTGCTGCCCACATATCCGATGACCTGGCCTTTTTTGATTTTTTGGTTTTTTTTAAGGCGGGCATAAAATTTAGAAAGGTGCATATATTCGCTGGTGCCAAAGTCGGCATGTCTAATTTTTATATAATTGCCTGCACTTTTGGAATATCCCATGAACGTTATGATGCCGTCTCCCACGCTTCTCACCGGGGTCCCCCTGGGGGCAGCATAATCAATGCCGGGGTGGGCAATATATTTCTGTTTAATGGGATGAAGCCTTCTGGTGCAGAATTTAGAACTGATCCGGCTGTATTTCAAGGGGCATTTTAAGAAAGATTTTTCCAGACTGTTACCCTCCTCATCATAAAATTTGGTTACCCCGTTATATTCGAAGGCAAAAGCCTGAAAGGTCTGATTACAGCAGGTGAGACGGACGGCTTTTATGTTGCCGGTGCCAATATATTTACCCTGGATAAAGCGTTCTTCAAAGGTGACCATGAATTGATCGCCTTTGTGAAAATGACGAAAATCCACAGTACTGGCAAAAATATCACCCATAGCATAGATCAGCTCCTGGGTCATTCCAGACTGGGTTGCAGAATTCCACAGATTACTTGTAATGGCACCGCATATGGTTCTGGTTTTTATTTCTACCTTTTTTAGGCCTGTGTAAACCTGAATGGGGGTATCAAGGGCAAAGACCACGTAATTTTCAAGATTTGGATAATAGATAAAATATTTGATCCGTTCATCATTATCGGGGTCATAGATCAAGGCGTAAGAATTGCCCGCTTTAATGCGACGAACGTTAAAAACCGTTTCAGCAATTTTGGCTGCTTTGAAAATATCGGATTTGCTGATCCCATGGGGATTGAGCAGTTGGGTCAGGGTCTGGCCCGATTTTACCACTCCGGTTTTTAAGCTATAACCATCCATGGCAATGCCGCAATATTTTTTTTTCGGGGTTGGGTGCAGGGAAGGGGCCGGGAGTGCTCCCCCCCGGAGGGCGGATTTACTTATTGCCTGTTTTGAGGCCGGATGATCTGCCTGTCGGGAAACCATGCCGGTCAGTGATATAAAAAAGATTATTGATATAAATAAGAAAAAAAGACGGTATGATAAGTTCAAATGAACCCCTTTGGGGGCTTGATCACACATGGGTCACCAGTGCTGGCCCCACCTCAAATTGACAATTTTATGATCAAATCCCTATTTTTTGTAAACGTATTGCTCAGGAGATTTATGACTGTGGGGCTTGGTCATAATCTGTGTCGACCATCTAATTGTCGACATCTACAAGTGGCCAGTGTTGTTATAGTGCCCTGTCTTTATGACACAAAAGCATATCCTTTTAAACGATCCTTAAATAATCACAAAAATGATGAACATACAATTAAAAGATTATGGCTTCAATGATTATCTTCATTGCCCTTGTATTTAAATTTCATTTTCAGGCCTTGATCATAATATTTGCAAGCATTCATAAGTGCTGACGTTCTACCCAGATTGGTCGATGCTATGACCAGCTCCGACCTTATTTTCCGTATTTTTCGTTTAGAGTGTTCGTATGGGTCTTTTTTAGATATTAAAATCAGCTGTGGTTTTTAATAGGAATTTTATTCGTATTTTGTTGACAACATATTTTAAAATATCTAATATTGACAAAAATTAACTATAAATGATTCATCCATTAAACGTCAAATAACGTAGCTGGAGAATAAAATTAAAGGAGTTGGCTGTGGTTCAACCCACTATTACGATAAATGGTATGAGCTGTCTGTTTGAATCGGGAGAAACTATCCTGGAGGTTGCAACCAGGAATAAACTGGAAATCCCCACCCTTTGCCATTTAAAGGGAACCACCCCCACAGGCACCTGCGGTATCTGTGTGGTGGAAATTGAGGGGCATCGGGATCTTGAATTGTCATGCTCCACCATGGCGCAGGACAATATGTGTATAAAAACAGCATCTTCCAGAGTTGTAGCCCAGAGAAAAGCGGTTCTGGAAAACATGCTGTCATCTGGAAATCATAACTGCACCATAGGTTCTTCGGGGGATGATTCCTGGTCTCAATTTCAGATGGATGTTCTGTCCAATGATGGATATGAAAGTCTTTGCCCTGCCTGGGGAGATTGCAAGCTCCAGGAACTTGCGTATAAATATCAGGTCCAGGGAAAACATTGTGATGCACCTGCAAGGGAAATTCCCCTTAAGATGGATAACCCCATGATCATACGGGACAGTTCCCGGTGCATTATGTGCGGCAGATGCGTGGCTGCCTGCAATGAAGTCCAGGTTAACCGGGCCATTGCCTTTGAAGATCAGGTCGGTGAACGCAGGATCGTCGCTGGAAAAGATGATTCTCTGTTGACATCGGACTGCGTGTTCTGCGGCGAATGTGTGCAGGTCTGTCCTGTGGGTGCCCTGGTGGAGAAAAAGGCTCTCAATGCCATACGGCCATGGGAGGCAAAAAAAATCAGAACCACCTGTCCTTATTGCGGTGTGGGGTGCCAGCAGTGGCTCCATGTAAAAGAGGGAAAAATTATCAAGGTAACAGGTGTGGAAGAGGGAAAACCCAACCAGGGACGATTGTGCGTAAAGGGACGTTTCGGGTATGATTTCATCTATTCAGAAGATAGAATAAAAACACCTCTTATTCGGGAAAACGGTGAGCTTAGAAAAGCTACCTGGGATGAAGCCCTGGATCTTGTGGCGGCAAAATTTATCCAAATTATTAAAGAGGATGGGCCCGATGCCTTGGCCGGTGTCAGCTGTGCCAGGAGTATTAATGAAGATTCTTATCAGATGCAAAAGCTGTTTCGGGCGGTGTTTAAAACAAACAATATAGATCATTGTGCCCGCACTTGACATGCTCCAACCGTTGCCGGGCTGGCAACATCATTTGGTTCAGGTGCCATGACTAACTCCTTTGGGGAGTTTTCCAAGGCAAAAATGTTTCTGGTTATTGGGTCTAACATGACCGAGGCCCATCCTGTGGCTGCCACTTTTTTGAAAAATGCTGTGGAAAAAGGTGCACGTCTCATCGTCATTGATCCCCGGCGTCATCGCTTGGTGGATTTTGCAGAAATGCACCTTCCTTTGAAGGTGGGCAGTGATATTGCCCTTTTAAATGGCATCATGCATGTACTTATTGAGGAAAATCTCTACGACAAAGAATTTGTTTCTTCCTGTTGCGTGGGATTTGAAGAGTTGAAAGAAAACGTAAAGAAGTATCCACCGGAAAAGGCGGCTGAAATTTCGGGCATTGATGCTGATACCATTCGAAAGACGGCGCGTGTACTGGCATCGGTTAAACCGGTGATGCTGTGCTACACCCTTGGTATCACCGAGCACACCTGCGGTAAGAACAATGTCATGGACACCGCCAATTTACAGATGCTTTTGGGTAATATGGGTAAAGAATGCGGTGGCGTTAATCCGTTGAGGGGACAAAATAACGTCCAGGGGGCCTGCGATTGCGGGGCACTTCCCAATGTATTACCTGGATACCAGGCGGTGACGGACAGTTCTGCCCGGAAAAAATTTGAAAAGTTCTGGGGGGTATCAAACCTTCCGTCCCGGAACGGGCTGATGATTCCCCAAATGATGGACGGTCTTGTGGATGGGTCCGTGCGGGCATTTTATATATTCGGCGAAAATCTTGCCAATACAGAACCGGATATCCGCAAGGTAGAACATGAGCTGTCATCGGCGGAATTCATTGTGTGCCAGGATATCTTTGAAAACGAGACCACCCGGTTTGCCCATGTGGTGTTCCCCGCTGCTGCCTGGAGCGAGAATGACGGTACCTTTACTAACAGTGAACGACGGGTGAGCCGGGTTCGTACGGCCAGCATTCCCCCCGGCTATGCAAAACCCAATTGGTGGATTTTTAAACAAATTGCCCGGCGTATGGGACAGGAATGGACCTCCAACAGCGCTCGGGAAATCTGGGACAATGAAATTTCCATGCTGGCCCCCAATCTTGGGGGAGTTAAATATGATCGCATAGAAAATGACGGACTACAGTGGCCCTGTCCCGATACGGCCCATCCCGGGACCTGCGTTCTTCACCAGAATGGTGAATTTTCCTGCGGTTTGGGAATATTTAATCCTGTGGAGTGGACCCCGCCCGCCGAGGTTCCGGATAAAGAGTATCCCTTTGTACTCAGCACAGGCCGACGGCTTTACCATTATCACACCAGAACCCAGACGGGGCGTTGTGAAGGGTTGAATACACTTCTGGGGGAAGAGACCGCAGATATATCTCCTGTGGATGCCCGGAAGATGGGCATTGAATTCAATGATTTTGTTAAAGTAAAATCCCGACGGGGGGAGGTGTGTGTCAAGGCAAGAGTCACCCCCGAGGTACCCGAAGGTATGGTGTGGATGGCCTTTCATTTCCGTGAAGGCAATGCCAACTGGCTTACCAATCCGGCCTTTGATCCAGATACTCTTACTGCTGAATATAAAGCCTGTGCGGTGTCTCTGGAAAAAGCATAGGCCCTTTATGCAAGTTTTAATAAACGTATTATGAGATAACAGTGACGGTTTGGCTTAATATTAAAGCGAAACTTAGCTATGGACGCATTTCCATTTTCCAGCTCTGATCACAATGTGGTTTATTTGTTATAGTTGGCAAGGCCAACGGGGTCAGATTATGTGATATTAGAGCCTGAGTTTTTTTATCAGGCTCTTTTTTTTTGTCAAAATCCTGTATTGAAGGATAAATTTCAACAAAAGCGCCAATAACGCAAGCCTGAATCCAGGCTTATTAAGCATCGAATCGGAAAAATGGGAATGCACCTGTCTGGAGAAAATTCTAACGCATATAACTTCAGGCTTGGACGCTTGAGTTTTAGTCAGGAAAAATGTGTCTGTTACCAGACATGGCTGTCTGGAATGCTGATGTCAGATCGTTTTATAAAAAACCATATGTTGCGCTTGTCTTTTTTTAAAAAACAATATACAGTCCCCTCCCCTCGTGATAATCAATAATATTTTTAAGTTCTGAATTTTAAATCAGTCTAAAGGAGTTGTGTAAATGGGTGGTGGGAAAAAAAAGACAGATCAGGTAGTGTTTTTGACAGAAAATGCCAGAACCGTTCTGGAAAGGCGTTATCTGAAAAAAGATGCATCAGGAAAAGTATGTGAATCACCGGAAGATATGTTCCGACGGGTGGCGGCCCACATAGCCCTGGCTGAAAAAAATTATGATGAAAAAGCCGATGTCCAGAAATTTGAGGATTTATTTTACAGCCTGATGGCCGAGTTCCGGTTTTTGCCTAACTCCCCAACACTGATGAATGCCGGAAGGTCTTTAGGGCAGCTTGCGGCCTGCTTTGTTCTTCCGGTGGCAGACAGTATTGACGGTATTTTTGGAGCGGTTAAAAATGCTGCCACCATACATAAATCAGGCGGTGGGACCGGTTTTTCCTTTTCACGGCTGCGACCTGCAAACAGCAAAGTCGGTTCCACCGGCGGTGTGGCATCAGGCCCGGTCTCATTTATGAAAATTTTTAATACGGCAACGGAACAGATCAAACAGGGTGGAACCAGACGAGGGGCGAACATGGCTGTCCTTCGGGTGGATCATCCGGATATCATGACCTTTATCACCTGTAAGAACAATAAAGAAGAACTTAACAACTTTAACATCTCCGTGGGCGTGACCGATAAATTCATGGCTGCAGTGGCACAAAAACAAGAGTATGACCTCATTGATCCCCATTCAGGGCAAATAAGTTCCCGCCTGAATGCGCCTGCTGTGTATGATGAGCTGATCAAACAGGCATGGGAGACGGGCGATCCGGGAATAATCTTCATAGATGAGATCAACCGGTTTAATTCAACTCCGGGTCTCGGAGAAATTGAATCAACCAATCCCTGCGGAGAGCAGCCGCTTTTGCCCATGGAGGCCTGTAATCTGGGTTCCATCAATCTGACCCGGTTCATTAAGGGAACAGAAAATCAACCTGAAATAGATTTTCAAAACCTTAAAGAGACCATTCACCTTGCTGTTCGATTCCTGGATAATACCATAGATATGTCCAGATATCCCATGGATGAGATCAATGAAATGGTCAAGGGAAATCGCAAAATAGGCTTGGGAATCATGGGGTTTGCAGATTTGCTATATATGCTTGACATTCCCTATGATTCAGAACAGGCCCTTGCCCTTGCTGAAAGCATCATGTCATTTGTTCAAAAAGAATCCCACAAAGCCTCCTGTGATCTGGCAAAAGCAAGGGGTGTTTTCCCCAATTTTGATAAAAGCATCTTTAAAGATAAAAAAGATCAGCAGATGCGCAATGCCACCACCACCACCATTGCCCCCACCGGAACTTTAAGTATCATTGCCGCTTGTTCCAGCGGTATTGAACCGGCCTTTGCATTGAGTTATGTGAGAACGGTGATGGACAATGACCGGTTGATTGAGGTGAACCCGATTTTTAAACGCCTGGCCATTGAGAAAGAGTTCTACAGTGACGCCTTAATGGGGGAAATTGCGGAAAACGGTACGATTAAAGGCAATTTTAAAGTGCCTTTAGAGATCCAAAAGGTTTTTGTCACCGCCCATGATATTAAACCAGAGCATCATATAAAAATGCAGGCCGCGTTCCAAAAGTACACGGACAATGCGGTTTCCAAAACGGTGAATCTCCCCCATGAAGCCACCCAAGAGGATGTCAGGTATATCTATGACCAGGCGTTTAAGCTGAAATGTAAGGGGGTTACCATATATCGGGACGGCAGCAAGGATAACCAGGTGCTTTCGGTTTCCAGTAAAGACCATAAGCCCGATGATGATTTTCTCAGTGCGGGTAAGGCCCGTCCCAGTGTCCTTGAAGGGTTCACCGAAATGATCAAGACCGGCATGGGAAATCTTTATGTGTCGGTGTCCGAGTACAATAATCGCCCTTTTGAGCTGTTTGCCATCATCGGAAAGTGCGGGAAATCCACCACGGCCAAAACCGAAGCCATTGGCAGGCTGATCTCCCTTGCCTTCAGATCCGGCATCCATGTGGAGGAAGTCATCAATCAGCTCAAGGGCATCAGCGGAGAGCATGCCGTGTTTCAGGAGGGCGGGCTGGTTCTTTCCATTCCGGATGCCATTGCCAAAGTGCTGGAAAAAAGATATCTGCCCAATGGGAATGGAAACGGAAAAAAACAGTATAAAAACACCCTTAAATCCGAGGTGTGCCCGGAATGCGGCCAGAGCATAACCTTTGAGGAGGGATGTAAAACCTGCCATTCATGTGGTTTTACTAAATGCGGGTAAACGGGGGGGCTCGGGCACTGGGCCAATTTGGGGAGGGCCAACTTGATTTTGTCTGCCCTGAGTTTTGCAGCGCCCATGAGAATGTATCGGGCTAACAGCCGGAGATTGTAAAGGTGATGAGCCGGGGGGACAGCGCTGATTCAATGATGAAAAAATTATCCTGTACATATATTTTTTTATCTTTATTCAGAGGTATTGTTTTGTTTGGAGGCATTGAAAACAGATATGCAAACGGAAAAATTTGATACCATCATCATCGGGGGAGGGCTGAGTGGGATTTATGCAGCCTTTCTGCTGGCGGCAAAGAACAAATCATTTGTTCTGCTTGAAGCCCGTTCCCGGGTGGGGGGCAGGATTTTAAGCCCGTCCCACCAAGGTTTTTTTACGGATCTGGGACCTTCCTGGTATTGGCCCATGATTAACCCCAGGGTAAAGGCGCTGGTAGAGGCTTTGGGTCTCAGGGGATATTCCCAGTTTGAGAGGGGGCTGGCAAGGTTCCAGGCAAAGGATGGGCATGCTGAAACCATTGATGGTTATCCCATGAATCCCCCGGGATGGCGCATTGACGGTGGCATGTTTGCCCTTGTAAAGGGGCTTTGTGAGCGGATTCCTGCAGATGTCATCCGGCTTGAGCATCCGGTAAGTGAAATTCAGCGGCTGGATAAGGGGGTGCTCCTCACTGTGGGTCACCATGACCAGGCACCCATGTGCCAGCTGCAGGCATCCCGCATCATTCTTGCCATTCCTCCCCGCCTGGCTGCCGGTTCCATCTTGTTTACCCCGGATCTATCCCATGGGCTTACCCAGGCCATGTTAAAGACAAGCACCTGGATGGCGGGGCATGCAAAATTCTTTGCCCTGTATGACAGGGCTGAGTGGCGCAGGATGGGGTTTTCCGGCCAGGGGTTCAGTCTGTGTGGTCCCCTGGGGGAGATTCATGACGGGTCAAGTGAGCTGAACAGTCCCTGTGGTCTGACCGGATTTGTGGGTATACCGGCATTGCGGCGTAAAAATAGCGAGGTCATGATCCCGGCCATACTTTCCCAGCTTTCTCTGCTTTATGGTCAGGAGGCCGGACGTCCCATCCGTGTCTATTATCAGGATTGGGCAAGGGAAGCGTTTACCGCCATCGATTATGACCAGCGCTCTGCCCACAATCATCCCGAATTTCAGCCGCCTTCAGGAGAAACAAGCATCTGGGATGGCCGTTTTCATTTTGCCGGGACAGAAACAGCAGTCCATATGGGTGGTTATCTTGAAGGTGCATTGGCGAGTGCGGAACGGGCTGTTTTATCGGCATTTTGAGAGCCGGGGCCATTGCTTTGCCATCCTTCATCTATCCAATATGTCCTGTGGGGCTGAATGATCTGGCTCCGGTGCCCCTTGGGGCTGTGCTGTCACACGGTCTTGAATCAGGCTTTTAAGCTACTCAAGAGTGTACGATGTGTTTGAAGAATTATAATTTTTTGGGTTATTTACCTGGAGATATTGTATTAAATCATGACCTTGATTGAAGTTGTTCTTATTGCCATGGGGCTTGCCATGGATGCATCAGCGGTTTCTTTGGCAGCGGCCGCAGCTGGCTTTGCCACCGATGCCCGGGCCATTTTTCGGCTATCCTTTCACTTCGGGTTGTTTCAGTTTTTGATGCCCGTCATCGGCTGGTTCATGGGTATTGCCTTTGTCTCGCAGTTTAAGGCTGTGGATCACTGGATTGCCTTCGTGTTGCTGGCAATCGTGGGGGGACGCATGATCCAGGAGGGATTGGATCACTCCTGCGATGCCCCGGTAAGTGATCCGTCCCGGGGAATGACCATGGTCATGCTTAGTGTTGCCACCAGCATTGATGCCCTGGCTGTGGGGTTGAGCCTTTCCATGCTGGAGGTGAGCATCTGGTATCCCAGCATCATGATCGGCATCATAACTTCAGCCATGTCATTTCTTGCCATCAAGCTTGGTACACGCCTGGGACTTTTATGCGGTAAATATATGACCGTTGCAGGCGGTGTGATTCTGCTTTTCATTGGTGGGCGAATTTTGTTTACACACCTTGAAATTTTTTGATGCGCATGGGGCTTTTATCCACAGGGGCACTCAAGGCAGTGCAGCTTTCTCTCATCGTGGTGGACCTGCTGATGCTTCCCGTGCTTATTATCATGGTCTTTTTCCTGATTTTGATTTGACATAAACTTGCATAAAAAAAACTTGCGGTTATTATCACTCTCTAAAGAGAGGTAAGGTTCGCGTCACCAATTGTGGATAGAAAAAAATTAGCATCGTTTATAAAATTCTAGATCAAAAGGTTTTGATTAAAATAATTGCCATTGGGAAGAGATGGATGCCTCTCAAAACGCTTTGGATCGAATTGATGCATGAAAAAATTAAAATACTAAAATACTAAAATATTGATATATTGATATATTGTTTGTGGCGCTAAGAGCGATAATAGCAAAAAGGAGAATCTTTATGTTGGTTGAGAATTACCAACTTGAAATTGTCAATTCCGAATGCATGCCCGGGGCAATGGGCGTTCATTGTTTTGCCCATCTGGATCAGGACGTTGCCGAGGCCATTCCCTATGTGAATGCCGTGCTGGGGGGCTCTGTTTTTATAAAATCTCCCCCGTCTGTGACCTTTAAATCCCAGGGAAAGTTGCTCACCATTCATCAAAAAAAGATCAGCGTCAATGCCTTAAAAGATGAAGCTGAAGCCCGTAAAATTGTCGAATGGCTCATACGTGAAATTAATGATGCCTGGAAAAACAGAGATAGCATTACACCCAGCTATGAAGCCATGCCCCAGCCAAAGCTCATGGAGATATTAAAACTGCTGCCCAAAACCAATTGCAGGGAATGTAAAGAACCCACCTGCCTGGTTTTTGCCACCCGTTTGGCTGAAGGGGCCAAGGGTGTGGAAGACTGTCCGCCCCTGACACCCGAGAACCGCAAAAAACTTGAGAGTTATCTTGGTGGGTTCAATTTTAATTTTTAAGGGTGTGATCCTTATTTTCATCTGCGGCAATATTTTTTTTGGGGCCGTGGAAACGGCTTTTCTGCCATATTTCAGTATAGCGGAAGGGGATAGATCATGCTTTTTTAATCTGACAAACGTGGTCTGTCCCCTTTAATTTTTGTTTTACTTTGAATGTTCGCTTGTTTTTGGGCGATGCATAGATATAATTTGTATATAAACTATATCTATGCTAATCAGTCAGAAAATTTCACAAACCCGTTAATTGGAGGGGCCTTTGGTATTTCAAGACTGTGTATGTTTCAAGCTGGGTAAAACAGTACGCCAGGTGACAAAGGCGTATCGCAAAGAAATTTCAAACTATAAACTGACCCACGGGCAGTTTTTCATGATGGTGGCAATTCTGGAAGAAGACGGTTTATTGCCAAGTGAACTTGCTGATAAGACCTCCCAGGATAGAGCTACAACAACAGGCCTGCTCGACCGGCTTGAAAAAGAGGGATGGATAGAAAGAAAAGCACACAAAGATGATCGCCGCTCCTTGAGAATATTTCTTACCCCCCATGCACATACTCATAAAGAGAATCTATTGAAACTTTTTGAGGAAACAAACCATAAATTTCTGAATCGTTTCAGTCAGGAAGAGTGGGGTCAAATGCAAAATTTTCTCCGTCGGCTGGAACAAATTAATGAAGCTGATCAGGTTCGTTAATTTGATCATGGGAGATAAGACAATGAAACTTAATCCGGAACATATCAAAGCAGTTCTTGAAAATATAAATAACGGCCCATTTTTTAAGCATATATCCATGCAGGTAACAGAATTGGGCATCGGTTATTCCAAAGTGGTCGCCCATATCAGTGAAAAACACATGAACCCTTTTGGTGGGGTCCATGGAGGCGTATTTTCTTCACTTCTTGATACAGCTGCCTATTGGTCTGCTTACTGTGATTTACAGGAAAGACAAGGTTTGATTACCATTGATCTAAAAGTAGACCTTCTTGCCCCGATTCTTGATAAAAAGATTACCGTAACAGGTAAAAGAATTAAATCAGGAAGAACCCTGTTTCTTACCGAAGCCCAGATGTTCAATGGGGATGGAAACATCCTTGCCCACGGGACATCAAAGTTGATGGTCACCCAGAATAAACAAACCATTGATGATGTCGTTGATTACCTCGGAACAGATCCATTACCATCAAAATTTTTAAGGAGATCCCATGCCGTTTAAAATTGTTGGCATTTCCGGAAGCCCTGTTAAACAAGGGAATACAGACAGCTTTTTATCAACTATCATAGACAATGCCGCAGCAAAAGGGCTTGAGACGGATATCGTAACCCTTGCTGAAATGAACATCAAAAATTGCATTCACTGTAACTATTGTCTCTCCAAACAAAAGCCGGGCAGATACTGTTCCCTTAATGATGATGCCCAACAGATATATGAAAAATTAGAAACGGCAGATATCATTGTATTGGCAAGCCCCGTGTATTTCATGCGGACCAGCGGGATGATGGCAACATTTATTGACCGCCTTCGGGTGTTTATTTTCGGGAATATTATCGGCGGGAAATTACGAAATAAAATAGGCATCAGTGCCGGTGTCTCCTGGTTGCGGCACGGGGGGATGGAGACAACACACCTTTCTCACATATTTGCTTTCATGACACTGGATATGATACCGGCAACGGTTCATTCCTCCATCAGCCCCATGGGGGCCTCTGCTGTGAGCAGCCAGCATGGAGAAGGTGTGTTTGACGCTTCTGTGCGTATTGGGGTAAATGAGGACCTGGCCGGAATTAAAACTGCCGGTGCACAACTATCCCGGGCTTTGGAACTGCTGGAACTGATTCATAAATAACGGTCAAAAATGCAAAAATGGGGAGAGACCACGTTTTTTGTATTCAAATCATCGTGATTTTGACCCTTTGCGTTTATGTCTTTCCATTGCAAGTCGTTCCTTTTTAAGTTCGCCAAGAAGGGCTGAAAGTGCCCATTTTTCTGAAAATGGTGTTAAGGTCGCCCACAACGGACGGGGCAGACCGGACGTTTTGTAAGAGGAGAGGGTTGCTTGAAGTTCTTGTTCCGTAATCCCGGACATTATTACAGCCCGGGCAATATCCGATTTTTTATTCTGTCCAGACTGATCCGGCCTGGTGAGTAATTCATCCAGAGGTTTCCCGGTATCAGCTGCTGTGGCAAAGGTCACGGAAAGAGCCGTAAGCGGGATATTGTCCAGCGCTTTCATTAGTTTTTCCTGTTCCAACGGTGTAAATCCACACGCCAGTATGGCCCTCGGGCCGTACATGGGTTCTGTGGATTCTCCGATTTTTGTAAATGTTCCTTTGCTCACGGTTTTCTCCTTTTTTTGTTGTGATCGTTTGGGGTTATTGCGAGTCCCAAGTTTTCATTGTTCATACCACATGTATTGGTTTGTTTCAATTTTAGGCGAATCTCCACAATGGGAATCTCCCATTCCGGGCAGGCGATGGCCGGCTGAAAATCGGGCTGGCAATCGGTTATTTTCCGCTGGACCATGGCCAGAACCTCTATTTTTTTAATCAAATTGCCTTTTTCGATCCAGCGAGGCCGGGCCTCCCGGGATAAGGCTGCAACCATAAGTCCATTTTCAGTACAGAGACCGACCATGGTTCCGGTTTGTTTCAACGTCAGTGTATCACCGGGGGTAAGTTCCTTTAATGCCGCGTGGATGGGATGAGCGGGTGACTGTCTGCCTGCATAATCCAGAAAGAGATCCTTCAGCGGAAGAATTTCGTAGGAAAGAATGGGAGCACATGGTGGCTCATCGGGCAACATGCTGACATCGGACCCTGCAAACAGGCTTTCATCAAGTCCGGTTTCACGGACCAGAATGTCCACATGGGGGTTTTTGCTCTCTTTCAGAGAAAAAATTCCCAGCCATTGTCTGGCCCGGGTCATGGCCACATAGTAAAGGCGTCTCTCCTCCTCCATCTCTTCCACCGTCCGGGGCCGGGTCCAGCCCCCGTCCAGTATGAAAACATGGGAAAACTCCATGCCCTTGGCACTGTGAACCGTGCCAAGGAAGATCCCCTTTCCCAGGCGCTGCTCCCGTTTCTGTTCCAGGATCAGCTGGGAAAAAAAGTGGTGAACCTGGAACAGGCTGATTTCACCGTCCCCGGTTTCCGCCGCCAGGGCTTGCAGTCCATCTTCTATGAATTGATGCCATGGGTTGATTTTTTCAGGATTGATGGGATGGTCATCCATGGTATCACATCTGTCTGGCAGGTTTTCTTTAACCGGATGTTCTTCAACGATTGCGGGCGGTTCATCGGCATCATTGGCATCATCTCCTGATGTGCCACTGGATGTGTCCGGTGAAAAAAGGGATGTAATGCGGTTGTCTGCCCTGTAGCGTGCCAGAAGTTGGGATGCCCGGGAAAAAATTTCAGGGTGGTCAGCGAGATCCCCCATGAAACAGGCAATTTCCCGGACCCGGAACAGGGAAAAACGGTTGGATCCGGTGAGGGGCAGACTCATGGGAACCCCCTGTGCCTCCAGCACCGTTCGTACGGCAAGAAGCATGGGAAGGGCCATGCCGTTTCTTGAAAGTATCGCCATCTGTTCCAGGGGTGGGGCAGGGTGTTTCCTTGTGATCTGCGCCAGGGCTGCGGCCAGCTGCCTTGCCTGATCCATCACATCCCGGACCTGGAAAAAGACCACTTCCCCCCTGCCACGTCCGGCCAGATACTGGGGGCTGATTTTCATGGGATACCCTGTTTTCATGCGTTCCCGGTTATGGGCGATAAGGGCGTTGCCAAGATCCAGAAGGGCAGGGCCGGACCGGAAATTTTCCGTAAGGTGGAACACCTCTGCCGCATAGTCTTCCTTGAATTTGCGGATGAATTTAACACTGGCATTTCTGAATCCGTAGATGGACTGATCATCGTCCCCCACGGCCATGATATTGAGTTTCCCTGATCCCCCTTCTTTGGTGTCGGATTCAAGGCTTCTGCCGGCCACGGCGGAGATAAGATCGTACTGGGTCTGGTCAATGTCTTGGTACTCATCCACCAGGATATGTTCGTACCCGGACAGAATTTTTTCCCGGATTTCGTCCATGTCCAGGCCGGGCAACTCTTTTTTACCTGACAAAATCGCTGTGGCTTCGGTGATAATGGTATCAAACCACTGGGTCAGGGATTGCTGCCGTGGGGTGTTTCCCTCCATGGTCATGCCGGGTTCTTTGCCGGTGATCTGCATGGCAAGGCTGTGAAATGTCATCACCGACACACCCCGGGCATCTCTTTCTATGAGATCCAGCAATCTTTTGCGCACCAGCACAGCGGCACTGTGGTTGTAGCATAACACCAGAATGGCTCCGGGTTTTATCCGTTTGACCCTCACCAGCCAGGCGCACCGATGCACCACCGTGCGGGTTTTTCCCGAACCCGGTCCGGCCAGCACCAGAAGATTACGATCCGGACGAAAGGTGACGATGCGCTCCTGGTCCGGGTGTTTGAGGCTGGATACGATTTTTTTAAACGAGGCTTCGCTGGTGGCCATTTTCAGCATCCCCTTTCTGCCCGGGAAAAACTTTTTGATGAACGCCTCGGTGTCCATGGAAAAATAGGCCAGGATCATGGCCAGGGCCTGTTGGAGCTTTTCCGTGCCCATACTGGCAAAGGCGTTCATGATGTGGATCTGGAATATGCGCTGGGTGTAATGCAGGGACAGGGGCTCAAAATCCGACCGGGTGTAACGTTTGGCTGCGTCGGTTTTGTCCATTTTCAGGGTCATGGCCTGGCGGAACACGGCCATGCCGTGCTGGAGACTGATCACCTTGTTGTCATGGAGAAACAAAAGACCTGCCTCCAGGGCCGCCATCATCTTACCGGGTTTGACATCAATGGTGGCAATGCTGGTGTTGAGATAGTGGGAGAGATAATCGTAGGAGAACTGAACCAGAATCTCCTTTTGTTTTTTATCCCCTGCCGGAGCGGCATCCCTGATGGCCTGGAGAAGCAGGGTTGCAAGATCGTGGCGTCGTTGGCTGATGGTCTCCATGGTGGCCCACTCCCGTCGCATGCGAAGCTGGCACATCTCTCGATTCTGGTAGGAGAGCTCCAGGCTGGGAACCGTGTTGCCAAAACCCCTGCCATCGGAGGACATGGTTTTTAAAAGCTGCTTGATGAGTTGAACACTGGTGCCCTCCACCCCCATATCCACTATTTTCTGGTTCATGGCCCGGAAGGTGAGGTGTACGGTTTCGCCGATCTCCACCAGGGGATACTCCTGGGACATCACCGACAGCATGGCTTTTTCCACCCTGCATACCTGATCCAGGGTATTTATGGCGCTGTTTTTTCCGGATTGTTTCAACCAGGCGGACAACATCATGCTGCTTTCAATGAGGCCTGCCTCTGCCATGTCATTCATCACGGATATGATTTTCCGGGTTTTACGGAACTCTTCCGGTAGCTGGGGGATCTGCCCCAGAGATTCACAGATTTGATCGGCATTGAGCCCCATATCCTTGGGCGCATTGATCAATGCAGAAAGGATGGTGGTCCAGATTTTCCGGTTCATGGTCGAAAGATTCAGGGCTTTCATTCTCAGGGCGGCCTCTTCCATGTCCAGGAACTTGGGTTTTCCCTGGAACACCGAGGTGCGGTTCTCCTCCCGGGATAAAAATCCCCCCCGCTCCAGCCAGGAGATGGCGGTTCTCACCCGGGTGTCATAATCCCTGTCGGACAGGTCAAATCCGGTATCCACACGGTTGTCCCGGAGAATCTCCCCGGCGGTGATCACGATGTCTCCATCCCGATTCCGCCGGGCCTTTCGGATACCCTTTAATATCTGGGAGATATCCCGGGTGGTGAGCCGGGTGGAACTGCTGAGTCGAAATTGCTCTTCAATGTCATTTTCATCGTACAAAAGGATGCACCTTGCGTCCTTGTTGTCCCGTCCGGCCCTTCCTGCCTCCTGGAGGTAATTTTCCATGGATCCGGGGATGTCATAGTGGATCACAAGACGCACATTTTCTTTGTCAATGCCCATGCCAAAGGCGTTGGTGGCGGCAATCACCGGAATGAGTCCCGAGATAAACCCCTCCTGCACCTCTCGTTTTTCCGGCGGTGTCATGGTGCCGTGGAAAAAGGCGGCCTGCCAGCCTTTCCGGTTGAGATATTCGGATACTGCCTGGGTTTTTTTCCGGGTGGCGCAGTAGACAATGGCGGCCCCGCTGCTTTCGTGGGGCAGGCGATGTTTGAGCATCGCATGGAGGGTCTCAAGCTTTTCGTGGGCAGAAACCGCATGGATCTCAATGTGAAGGTTGGATCGTTCCACCCCGCCCTGGAACAGGGTCAGATCAAGGTTGAGCTCGTCCTTGAAGTGGCCTACGATCTCTTCCACCACCTCCTGCCGGGCCGTGGCCGTGAAGCAGGACACCGTGGACCTCAGTTTTTCCTTTGACGCGAACTCCCGGATGAACCGGGAAGCATAGAGATAGTCCGGTCGAAAATCATGGCCCCATTTGGAGAGGCAGTGGGCTTCATCAAACACCCAGCAGCGAATCTGCCGGGTGGTGAGAATTTTTCTCACCGAGCCATTGCGAAGCTGTTCCGGAGAAATGTAAAGGATGCCGATGTCCCCCATGGCCACCCGGTCCATGACCATGCCCCGTTCCGGCGGTGTGAGAAGTCCGCTGATGGCGGCAGCGGCCATGGCGCCTGTGCTGATGTTGAGATTGTCCACCTGATCTTTCATCAGGGCCTGGAGGGGGGAGATCACAACGGTGAGGCTGCCGGTGTTGAAATAGCCTGCCAGGGCCGGGATCTGAAAACAGATGGATTTCCCCCCGCCGGTGGGCAGAATGGCAAGCAGAGGGGTTCCTGCAAGACCGTGGGTGACAATGTTTTCCTGGAGTGGAGTGCCGTCGGGAAGTTTACGGTAGGACGGGAAGCCAAAGAATCGGGTCAGATGTTTCACCGGATCATGGGTGGTGGTGCAATGGGTGCAGGTTTTGTCCAGACAGGGTTTCTCCCGGAGCCCGGAGAGGAGAGAAACAATGTCGGGAAACTGTTTTCTCACCCAGGCCGGCAGCACGGAATTGCCCCCGGATACCTGCAGCCAGGCCAGGGCATAGGAGAGGATGAACCGCAGGTGGGGCGTTGTCCAGAACTCTAAAAAAAGCGGTTCCCAAAAAGTGTTACACACGTTGTTTCGGGTTTTTTCCCGGAAGATATCCATGGCCCGGTCCCGGGTGATCAGGGCCGTTGCCCCGCATAATTCAAGACATGCGGCAAGGCCCCGGCCAGGTGGCGAAAATGCTTTGCCAGGGGATACCTGAAAAAAACTTGTTGCTTCAGGCAGTTCCATGTGTTGAAAACAGGCCCGGTAAAACAGCAGCAACTCCCTGTCCATGGCAGAAAAGGCATCCACCTGATCCCGGAGCAGGATGGCGGCTAGCCGGGCATCGGACACCGGGTTGTTGATACTTTCCTTCACCAGCTTGTAATTTTTCACCAGCCGATGGTAGGGATTCCGGGGAAAGGCCAGGGGGGAGAGCCACAGGGTGTCAATGATGGGTTTCTTAAAAAGAGCCAGGTCCGGGGCCTTGTGGGCCATGATCGGCAGATCATGGAACAAAATGTTGTGACCGGCAATGTATTGGGTCCCTTGGGCAAAGGCATCCAGATCCCTAAGGGCGGTCAGGGTATTAAACCGTCCTTTTCTTTCAAATATATCATCCCCCCGCACGGCCCCCATCTGGATGATCTCCCCCTGGGGGATCATTTCCAGATCAAGGAAGAGGGTATTTTGTACATCAACCGAGGCATGGGCCTTCATGTCAGCATGGGCATCGTTATTCATGGAAAAGGTTTACCAGTAAGGCATCTGTTTGATCAAGTGTTTACTGTTTCTTCCGCAAAGGAAAACAGGTATCCTTCCAAAGTACTTTTAGGGTGATATGAAGGATGCCGGAAAACATATTCTTTCTTGACCTTGCACTTAAATGTATTTACAACTTCCCCATTGTTTTATTCAGGCTTGCTTCTGAGTTCGCCCACCCAAGTGGTCGAAGTCAGGGCCATGCCCCTTTGTTTATAACCGCCACGGGCGGACCTTATTCTCACCCGGTTCCGCCCACAACAAAGCATGAAAGTAATGTCAGGCAAGCTTGGACTTTCTTATAAAACATGCATGGCAGTAAACACCTGCCACAACGAAAATTGAAACTCTCATCATTGCAGTACCTTGGACGGAGTTTCATATAACGGCCATGTCCTGACGGAC